>JAJZGE010000243.1 GCA_021798675.1 Pseudomonadota bacterium
TACGTCAGCTACAGCGAAAGCCTCTCGCTGGGCGGCCAGGCGCCGTACTGGACGTCCAACGGCGGCACCATCCTGGCACCGCTGCTGGCGCGGCAGCTCGAGACCGGCGTGAAGTACGCCTGGAGCGACGCCCTGAACCTCACGGCGGCGCTGTATCGCATCCGCCAGCCGTACCAGTTTGCGCAGCCGGACGGCTCAACCGCGGGCTTCAGCTTCGTGCAGCAGGGCAGCGAGGTGCACAGCGGGATCGAACTCGACGCCGCCGGGCGCGTCACCGACCGCCTGCGCCTCACCGCCAGCGTCAACCTGATCCAGGCGCGCGCGCAGCACACCGGCACGCCTGCCTACGAAGGCCACCAGATCGACAACGTGCCGAGCCTGCGCACGGCGCTGTTCGCGGATTACCGGCTGCCGCTCGCGGCGGACCTGAGCCTGCTCGGCGGCTGGCGCTACAGCAGCCCGAACAACGCCACGCCAAACGGGCTGACGCGCGTGCCGGCCTATCACGTGTTCGACGCCGGCCTGCGCTACGTCACGCAGTGGAACGGCCACGCGCTGACCTGGCGGTTGAACGTGGACAACGTGTTCAACCACTTCTACTGGCGTGACACCGGCAACTCCGGCGGTGACAGCTATCTGTTCCCCGGCGCGCCGCGGCTGGCCCGGCTCTCGCTGACGGTCGCCTTCTGAGATGTCGTGGGTCGAAATGACCGGCGCGCTGCTGAGCGCCTGGGCGGTCTGGCTGACCGCCCGGCGGCGTCCGCTGTGCTGGCCGATCGGCCTGCTGTCGGTACTGGTCTACGTGGGCATCTTTGTCGAGGCGAAGCTCTATTCCGACGCGCTGCTGCAGGTGGCGTTCGCCGGACTGATCGTCTACGGCTGGGTGCGCTGGGTGAAAAACCTCGACGCCAGCGGCCGCGTGCGCGTGGCAGCGCTGTCGCGGCGGCACGCCGTGATGCATCTGCTGGTCGGTGTGCTCGGCGCGCTGGCGCTGGGCTTCGCGATGCACCGCTGGACCGACGCCGCGTTGCCCTGGCTGGACGCCGCCCTCACCAGCTTCAGCCTGGTCGCGCAGTGGTGGCAGGATCGCCGGCACACCGCCGCGTGGTGGCTGTGGATCATCGTCGACGTGATCTACGTGGGCGAATACATCTACAAGCACCTGCTGATCACCTCGGTGCTGTACGCCGCGTTCATCGTGCTGGCGGCGATCGGCCTGCGCAGCTGGCAGCGCGCCGATCCGCAGCTGGCGCCAGGGACCGCGGCAGCGCGCCGCTGATTTCAACGCCTCACGGCGCAGCGGCGAAGGGCGGGCCTCAGCGCGGTTTGCGCCACGCCGGCAGCACGCCGCCGAGCTGGGTGGAGATCGCATCGGCCTTGCGCCGCACCAGGTCGCCCAGCAGCGGGATGCGGGCGTCGGAGATGCGCGCCATCGGCCCGGACAGCGAGATCGCCGCCAGCGCCTCGGCGTTTTCGTTGAAGATCGGCGCGGCGATGCAGCGCAGGCCCACCGCGTGCTCCTCGTCGTCAATGGCGTAGCCCTGCTCGCGCGCCTGCTGCAGATCCCTGCGTAGCGCGGCGGGGGTGCTGATGGTCTTGCTGGTCAGTCGCGGCAGTCCGCGCTGATGCAGCACGCGCGCCAGCTCGCTGTCCGGCATGGCCATCAGCAGCGCCTTGCCGACGCTGGAGCAGTGCAACGGCACGCGGCCACCGGGGCGGGCGAACACGCGCATCATCTGCCGGCATTCCACCTGCGACAGATAGACCGCCTCGTACTGGTCCTCGACTGCCATGTTCACCGTCTCCCCGCTCTCCTCCATCAGTGCGCGCATCTGCAATCGCGCCGAGGCGACCACATCGCGCGTCTTCAGAAACGCCTTGCCGGCGATGAATGCCTGCACGCCGACCGACCATACGCGCCGCTCGCCGTGGAAATGCACGTAGCGCTCCTGCTGCAGCGTGGTGAGCAGACGATGGGCGGTCGAGGTGGTCAGGCCGACCTGCTGTGCCAGCTCGGTCAGGGCAATGCCCTCGTCCGCCTCGGACAGCGCATTGAGCAGACTGAGCGCACGCACCAGCGATTGCACCTGATCGTTGCGTTCCACCGGTGCCTTGCTGCGCATGGCGGGCCTGGTGGCCACGGGGTCTTGCTTCGGCTTGGGCATCGGCGTGATCGGTCCCTGGGGATTTTTTGCACTGCGGAAATGATTCGGGAAGGCAGAAGCCTTTGCAAAGCTGCGCCGACTGACGCGAACTGACCTGCCGGGCCGCCGGCAGCGCGGAACCCACGGCGCCGCGTCGCCTCACCGGCGGAACGAACATGACGTTGTGCAGCGCACGGAAAAGGGCAAATCCTTGTGTATATGAGTGAATACGGCATTTTTCCCACGATGCGGGATAATATCTCAAAGTTATTGTGCCAGCCATCCCGGTTCGTGATGATGCGCCAACGAACACGTGATTGCGGGAGAACCTGATGGCCAGGATGAGAGCAGTCGAGGCGGCGGTGCGCGTGCTGGAGCGCGAGGGCGTGAAGGTCGCCTTCGGCGTGCCCGGTGCCGCGATCAATCCGTTCTACGCGGCGCTCAAGGAACGAGGCAGCATCCGCCACATCCTGGCGCGTCACGTCGAGGGCGCCTCGCACATGGCCGATGGCTATACCCGCGCCTGCGCCGGCAACATCGGCGTGTGCGTGGGCACCTCCGGCCCCGGCGGCACCGACATGATCACAGGCCTGTACACCGCCATGGCGGACTCGGTGCCGATCCTGTGCATCACCGGCCAGGCGGCGCGCGCCAAGCTGCACAAGGAGGATTTCCAGGCGGTCGACATCGAGACCATCGCCAAGGGCGTGAGCAAGTGGGCGGTGTGCGTGCGCGAGCCGGCACTGGTGCCGATGGTGTTTCAGCAGGCGTTCCACGTGATGCGTTCGGGTCGCCCGGGGCCGGTGCTGATCGACCTGCCGATCGACGTGCAGATGGCCGAGATCGAATTCGACGAAGACACCTACGAGCCGCTGCCGCTGCACCAGCCGGTCGCCTCGCGCAAGCAGGCGGAAAAGGCGCTGGCGATGCTCAACGCCGCCGAGCGGCCGCTGATCGTCGCCGGCGGCGGCATCATCAACGCCGACGCCAGCGCGCTGCTGGTGGAGTTCGCCGAACTGACCGGCATCCCGGTGATTCCCACCCTGATGGGCTGGGGCACGATCGCCGACGACCATCCGCTGATGGCCGGCATGGTCGGGCTGCAGACCAGCCACCGCTACGGCAATGCGACCTTCCTGGAATCGGACTTCGTGCTCGGCATCGGCAACCGCTGGGCCAACCGGCACACCGGCTCGATCGAGGTGTATACCAAGGGCCGCCGCTTCGTCCACGTGGACATCGAGCCGACCCAGATCGGGCGCGTGTTCGGGCCGGACTTCGGCATCGTCTCGGATGCCGGCGCGGCGCTGCGGCGCTTCATCGAGGTGGCGCGCGAAATGCAGGCCAGCGGCGCGCTGAAGGACCGCTCCGCGTGGGCGGCGGCCTGCGCCCACCGCAAGCGCAGCATGCTGCGCCGCAGTGACTTCGACAGCGTCCCGCTGAAACCGCAGCGGGTCTACCAGGAGATGAACGAGACTTTCGGCCGCGACACCTGCTACGTCACCACCATCGGTCTGTCGCAGATCGCCGGTGCGCAGTTCCTCAAGGTCTACCACCCGCGCAACTGGATCAACTGCGGCCAGGCCGGTCCGCTCGGCTGGACGCTGCCGGCGGCGCTGGGCGTGCGTGCCGCCGATCCGCAGCGCCGCATCGTGGCGCTGTCCGGCGACTACGATTTCCAGTTCATGATCGAGGAGCTGGCGGTGGGCGCACATCACAAGCTGCCCTACCTGCACGTGGTGGTGAACAACTCCTACCTCGGCCTGATCCGCCAGGCGCAGCGCAATTTCAAGATGGATTTCGAGGTCAGCCTGGCCTTCGACAACATCAACATCCGGCCGGACGAGGACCTGCTCCGCGGCTACGGCGTGGATCACGTGGCGGTGGCCGAGGGGCTGGGCTGCAAGGCGATCCGGGTAAAGAAGCCGTCCGAGTTCAAGGCGGCGTTCGCCGAGGCCGAGCGGCTGATGGCCGAGCACCAGGTCCCGGTGGTGCTGGAGTTCATCCTGGAGCGGGTGACCAACATCGCCATGGGCACCGAGGTGGACAGCGTCAACGAGTTCGAGGAAATCCTCTGCCTGGATCCGACGCTGTCGATCAGCAGGAGCCAGGACATGACATCGACCACCGCCGACGCGGCGGCGCCCGCCGCACGCTGAATTGCGCTGTCCCGCACCTGGAACGATGAGGATCGCATGCCGAAATTCGCTGCCAACCTGACCATGATGTTCAACGAGCTGCCGTTTCTGGAACGCTTCGACGCCGCGGCGGCGGCCGGCTTCGGCGCGGTCGAATTCCTGTTTCCGTACGACTACCCGGCGCACGCGCTGCGCGACCGGCTTGATCGGAACGGGCTGCAGCTGGTGCTGCACAACCTGCCGGCCGGCGACTGGGGCGCAGGCGAGCGT
>JAJZGE010000244.1 GCA_021798675.1 Pseudomonadota bacterium
CCGCGGGTACGTGTGATCGGTGCCGAGGCGGAGCAACTCGGTATCCTGACCCGCGACGAGGCGCTGGCACTGGCGCAGGAAGCGGGCATGGATCTGGTCGAGATCCAGCCGAACGGCGATCCGCCGGTGTGCCGGATCATGGATTACGGCAAGTTCAAGTTCGAAGCCCAGAAGAAGGCGCAGGCCGCCAAGAAGAAGCAGAAGCAGGTCGAGATCAAGGAAGTCAAATTCCGTCCGGTCACCGACGTGGGTGACTACCAGATCAAGCTGCGCAACATGCTGCGGTTCCTGGAGGAGGGTGACAAGGTCAAAGTCACCATCCGCTTCCGCGGTCGCGAGATGTCGCATCAGGATCTGGGCCAGAATCTGGCCAAGAAGATCCAGGAAGATGTGGGTGAGAACGGCGTGATCGAGTCGTTCCCGCGGCTGGAAGGTCGCCAGATGGTGATGATGATCGGGCCCAAGAAGAAGCAATGAGGCAAACGGCGATCCAAGGGTCGCCGTCAGGTTGGGGTGGAAGCCCGCTGCTCGGAGGCGATGGTTCTGGCATGAGATCCAGCGCGGACGCCTGTCTCGTTGCGCCTGGATGCAAGCCTCGAACGCGCATTTCAATCCACTGCCGAGCGGAGCGCAGGCAATCGTCAGCACGTCGCGCTGGCACTGAGCCTTGTCCATCCGTATAATCGCCGGTTCGACCCGCACGGATGGGTCGTGCACCGATCGTGGCAGGACGGAAAGCGTGGCCAGGCTTCCCTCGGGAAGGCACCACCGCCAGATCAGTCAGAAACCGGGACGCCCTCGCATCGAGAGCTTCCCATTGATGGAACATTCCCATGCCCAAGATCAAGACCAACCGGGCGGCAGCGAAGCGTTTTCGCAAGACCGCGTCGGGAAAAATCAAGTGCGGCCACGCCTTCAAGTCACACATCCTGACCAAGAAGTCGACCAAGCGTAAGCGCGGTCTGCGTGCACCGAATCATCTGAAAGCGTGCGACACCAAGGGTGTAGCGCGCATGTTGCCGTACTTGTAAGACGAGGAGATAAACCATGGCTCGTGTAAAGCGTGGCGTTACCGCCCGTCGTCGCCACAAGAAAGTCATCGGCCGTGCCAAGGGCTATTACAACGCCCGCCGCAAGGTCTTCCGCGTTGCCAACCAGGCCGTCATCAAGGCCGGTCAGTACGCCTATATCGGTCGCAAGCAGCGCAAGCGCCAGTTCCGTGCGTTGTGGATCGTGCGCATCAACGCCGCTGCGCGCATGTTCGGCCTGTCCTACAGCCGCCTGATCAATGGCCTGAGCAAGGCCGGCATCACGGTGGACCGCAAGGTGCTGGCCGACATCGCCGTGCATGACATCAAGGCGTTCGAAGTGATCGCCGAGAAGGCCAAGGCCAGTCTGGCCGCTTGATCGCCGGGCGCTGCAGCGCCTGCACGATATGCTGTAAAGCAAGCGGGGAGGAGGCCAACGCCTTCTCCCCGTTTTTGTTTGCCCGTTTTAATTGGAAAAATGGTTATCGCGCTAACTTCCTCTCCCCGCCGGGGAGAGGATTGAGGTGAGGGGCTGGGGCTTGCTCGATCCTCATCGAAAAAGCGCTTTGATGCGTGAATGACGCAAGAACGTCCCCTCACCCCAGCCCTGTCCCCCCAAAGGAGAGGGAGAAAACCGGAACCGCACAATGGACGATCTGGAAAGCCGCACCGCGCAGGCGCTGGCCGAAATCGAACGGACCGGCACGCTCGACGCGCTCGATGCGCTGCGCGTGGGCCTGCTCGGCAAGAGCGGCATTGTCACCGCTGCACTGAAGTCGCTCGGTACGCTGGCACCGGACGAGCGCAAGGCGCGCGGTGCCGAGGTCAACCGGGTCAAGGACCGGTTGGCCGAGGCGCTGGCTGCGCGCAAGCAGACGCTGGAGCAGATGGAACTCGATCGCCGGCTCGCCTCCGAAAAGCTCGACATCAGCTTGCCTGGGCGCGACGGCGAGCGCGGCGGCATCCATCCGATCACCCGCGCGCTGGAGCGGATCGCCGCGATCTTTGCACGACTCGGTTATCAGCGCGCGGATGGTCCCGAGATCGAGGATGACTGGCACAATTTCGAGGCGCTGAACTTCCCGCCGCACCATCCGGCGCGGGCGATGCACGACACCTTCTACTTCGCCGACGGGCGCCTGCTGCGCACGCATACGTCGCCGGTGCAGATCCGCGCCATGCAGGGCCGGCAGCCGCCGATCCGCATCATCGCGCCGGGCAAGGTCTACCGGAGCGACTCGGACCAGACCCACTCGCCGATGTTCCACCAGATCGAGGGACTGCTGGTGGATGAAACCTCGAGCTTCGCCGATCTCAAAGGTACGCTGGCGGAGTTTCTGCGCGCGTTTTTCGAGCGCGATTTCGAGATGCGCTTTCGCCCCAGCTATTTCCCGTTTACCGAACCGTCGGCTGAGGTCGATATCCGCTGGGATCTGGAGGATGGCTCGACCCGCTGGCTGGAGGTGCTCGGCTGCGGCATGGTGCATCCGAACGTGCTGAGGAACTGCGGCATCGATCCGGAGCGCTATACCGGTTTCGCCTTCGGGCTTGGCGTGGAGCGCTTCGCGATGCTGCGTTACGGGGTGACCGATCTGCGCGCGTTCTTCGAGAACGACCTGCGCTTTCTCAGGCAGTTCGCCTGATGTCGTCGAATAATCCCCGCGGGCAGGAACCGAAAGCATGAAATTCTCCGAAAACTGGCTGCGCGAACTGGTCGAGATCAAGGCTGATCGCGCTGCACTCGCCCACGCGCTGACCATGGCCGGACTCGAGGTGGAAGAGCTGACCGTGCTCGGCGAGAGCCTGGCCGGCGTGGTGGTGGCCGAGATCGTGGCCACCGCAACGCATCCGCAAGCCGATCGCCTGCAGGTATGCACGGTCAATGCGGGGTCGGGCACGCTGCTGCAAATCGTCTGCGGCGCGCCGAATGCGCGGGTGGGCCTGAAAGCGCCGCTGGCGATGGTTGGCGCGGTCCTGCCCGGCAATTTCAGGATCAAGCCGGCCGAGCTGCGCGGCGTGGCTTCCCACGGCATGCTGTGTTCGGCGAAGGAGCTGGGGATCGACGCCGACGCCTCCGGTCTGCTGGAGCTGCCGGCCGATGCGCCTGCCGGCCAGCCGCTGGGCGAATATCTCGGTCTGCCTGACGCCAGCTTCGAGCTGAAACTCACGCCCAACCGCCCCGATTGCCTGGGCCTGGTAGGTCTGGCGCATGACGTGGCGGCACTGTTCGGCAGCACGGTGAAGGTGCCGGTGCAGGCCGCAGCGCCGATCACCAGCGAAGCGCGGCGTGGCATCCGGCTTGAAGCCGGCAAGGATGCGCCGCGCTATCTGGGCCGCATCGTCGAAGGCATCGATCCGGCAGCGCGCACGCCGCTGTGGATGGCCGAGCGGCTGCGGCGTTCGGGGCTGCGTTCGATCAGCGCGGTGGTCGACATCACCGCCTACGTGATGCTGGAGCTGGGCCAGCCGATGCACGCGTTCGACAACGACACGCTGCAGGGTGACATCGTGGTGCGCCACGCACGCGCGGGCGAGACGCTGAAGCTGCTCGACGGCAGCGACGCCGCGCTGGACGAGCAATTCGTGCTGATCGCCGACCAGTACAAGGCGCTGGCTGTCGCCGGCATCATGGGCGGCCATGATTCGCGCGTCACCGACGCCACCCGCCATGTCTTCCTGGAATCGGCGCACTTCGCGCCGGCCGCGATCATGGGGCGCGCGCGCCGGCTCGGGCTGCACACGGATGCCTCGCACCGCTTCGAGCGCGGCGTCGATCCGCAGCTGCCGCGCCGCGCGCTCGAGCGCGCCACCGAGCTGCTGCTGGCGATTGCCGGCGGCAAGGCCGGCCCGGTGCTGGTCGCGGAAAATCCGGCCGATCTGCCGCAACCTGGAGCGGTGACGCTGCGTCGCGCACGCCTGCAGCGCGTGCTCGGCGTCGGGATCGCCGATGCCGAGGTGCTGCGCATCTTCGCGGCACTCGGCATGCAGGTGGTCCCGCATGCCGAGGGCTGGAGCATCACCGCCCCGAGCAGCCGCTTCGACATCGAGCGCGAGGAAGACCTGATCGAGGAGGTTGCACGCATTTTCGGTTACGACAACATCCCCACGCATACGCCGGCCGGGGCGCTGACGCTGGCCGTCGAGCCGGAGGCGCGCATCGGCGAACTGGCGCTGCGCGAGCAGCTGGCGGCGCGCGGCTATTACGAAGCGGTCAACCTGTCGTTCGTTGCGGCGGAGCTGCTGACGCGCTGGGGCTTCTGCGACGCGCTGGTGCCGCTGGCCAATCCGCTTTCGGCGGATCTGGCGATCATGCGGCCGTCGCTGCTGCCAGGCCTGATCGAGGCGATGCGGCACAACCGCGCGCGCCAGCAGGAGCGCGTGCGGCTGTTCGAGCTGGCGCGCGTGTTCGCACAGGGCAGTCCGCCGCGCGAGACGCCGAGCGTGGCCATCGTGGCCTGCGGCAGCGCGCACGCCGAGCAATGGGGCGTGCCGTCGCGGCCGCTGGATTTTCA
>JAJZGE010000245.1 GCA_021798675.1 Pseudomonadota bacterium
CGTCGACCACGCGCAGTCCCTGCACGCCGCGCACGCGCAGCTCGCTGTCGACCACCGCGCGATCGTCGCTGCCCATGCGGCAGCTGCCGACCGGGTGATAGATCGTCTCCGCCTTGCGCCGGATGAAGCCGGCGTATTCGGCATCCGTCTGCAGCGCATGCTCGGGAAACACCGGCTTGCCGCGGTACCCGTCGAACGCGGGTTGCGCCAGGATCTCGCGTGACAGTCGCGCCGCTGCAATCATCCGCTGCAGGTCGTGCCCTTCGGGGTCGCTCAGGTAGCCGGCATGGATCGCGATCGGCTGCGCCGGATCGGCCGATCGCAGGCGCAGCCGGCCGCGGCTGCGCGGGTGCAGATAGCAGGCGTGCAGGGTGTAGCCGTCGCCCGGCAGGCGATGGCGGCCGTGGTCGTCGAGCAAGGCGGGCACGAAATGGAACTGCAGGTCGCAGCGCTCGTCCTCGGCCAGCGCGCTGCGCACGAAGCCGCCGGCCTCGGCAATGTTCGAGCTGCCCGGCCCGTCGCGGTGGCGCAGCCAGCGCACGGCGGTGCCGAGTTCGTTGAGGTGGTCGTAGCTGAGCTTTTTGCGCCCGGTGCCGACCAGGGTGCAGATGTCCAGGTGATCCTGCAGCCCCGCGCCGACGTCGGGCAGGTCGGCGCGCACCGCGATGCCGTGTTCGCGCAGATGATCGGCCGGACCGAGGCCGGACAGCATCAGCAGTTGCGGTGTGTTGATCGCGCCGGCGGCGAGCAGCACCTCGCCCGCCTCGATCTGCTCGTGGCTGTGACGCCCGCGGCGCAGCTGCACGCCGACCGCGCGCGCGCCGTCGAGCAGCACGCGTTCGACCAGCACGCCGGTGCGCACCTCCAGGTTGCCGCGCGCACGCACGGGCTTGAGGTAGGCCGTGGCGGTGGAGCAGCGCGCGCCGTTGCGCTGGGTCACCTGGTACAGGCCGAAGCCGGCCTGGGTGGCGCCGTTGAAGTCGTCGTTGCGAGCGAAGCCGGCGCTGGAGGCGGCGTCGATCAGCGCCGTCGACAGCATGTTGTGATGGCGCAGGTCCGACACGCCCAGCGGGCCACCGGCACCGTGCAACGCGCTGGCGCCGCGGCTGTTGTCCTCGCTGCGCAGGAACCAGGGCAGCACCTGTGACCACGACCAGCGCGGGTCGCCGCAGGCCTGCGCCCAGCGATCGTAGTCGGCCGGCACGCCGCGCACGTAGCACATCGCGTTGATCGAACTGGAACCGCCGAGCGTCTTGCCGCGGGGCCACCACAGCCGGCGCTGTTCGAGCGCCGGCTCCGGCTCGGTGTGGTAGTTCCAGTTCACGCTGCGCTGGTTGACCAGCCGCGCCAGCCCGGCTGGCATGTGGATCAGCGGACTCCAGTCGGTTGGCCCCGCTTCGAGCAGCAGCACCCGCTTGCCAGCGTCTCCGCTGAGCCGGTTGGCCAGCACGCAGCCGGCCGAGCCGGCGCCGACGATCACGTAGTCGTAGCTGTTCAAGCGCATTTCCCCGCCGTCGCTGGATGATGAGATGCCCATGCTAGTCTCTCCGCGCTCTCCCTTGGATGTGCCCGTGAGTCTGTCCCGTCATGCCGTGGTGGAAGAGGGTGTCGCGCCGATGCTGTCGGCGCTGGCGTTCTTCTTCCTGATGACGTCGTACTACATCATGCGGCCGGTGCGCGACCAGCTCAGCGGGGCGGTCGGTTCGATTTCGCTGCCGCTGTTCTACGGCGCGGTGTTCGTGGTGATGCTGCTGCTGACGCCGGTGTTCGGCCTGCTGGTGGCGCGGTTCCCGCGGCGCCTGCTGCTGGGCTGGAGTTACAGCTTCTTCATCCTGTGCCTGCTCGCGTTCGTGCCGGCCTTCATGGCACAGGAGCGCATCGGCGCGCGCGTGCTGGGGGTGGTGTTCTTCGTCTGGGTCAGCGTGTTCAATCTGTTCGTGGTGTCGCTGTTCTGGAGTGTCATGGCTGACATCTTTTCCAGCGGAGAGGCGCGCAAGGTGTTTTCGCTGATCGCGCTGGGCGGCATGGCCGGGGCGATCTTCGGCCCGCTGGTGACGCGGCTGCTGGTGCAGCGGATCGGCGTGGCGCCGCTGTTGCTGGCCGCGGCGCTGGCGCTGCTGCTGACGCTGCTGCTGCTGTTGTGGCTGTCCGCGCGGCACGACCAGCGGCCGGGCAACCATGCCGACGAGGTGATCGGTGGCTCGCTGTGGGCCGGTCTGCGCGAGGTCTGGTCGCGTCCGTTCCTGCGTTCGATGGCATTGCTGATGCTGTTCGGCGACGGCATCGGCACGCTCGGCTACGCGCTGATCGCCGACTACGCCAAGGCGCACGTGGTCGGCACGCTGGCGCGCACCGAGTTCTACAACAACCTCGACCTCGCCACCAACCTGCTGGGCGCCGCGTTGCAGCTGACGCTGACGCCGTGGCTGCTGGTCCGCCGCGGCGCCGGCTGGGCGCTGGTGCTGGCGGCGCTGGTAAACGTGGCGCTGTTGGCGTGCGTGGCATGGTTCGGTGCTGGCCGCCTCGAACTGCTCGGCGTCGGCGTGCCGGTGCTGGCGCTGCTGCTGGTGATTTCGCGCGGCTTCGCCTACGGCATGACCAAGCCTGCCAGCGACGCGCTGTACACGCGGGTGTCGCGGGAGGCCCGCTACAAGGGCAAGAACTTCGTCGAGACGACGATCTGGCGCTTCGGCGACCTGCTGGTCACCACCGGCGTCAACGGCCTGCATCTGCTCGGGCTGGGCGTCAGTGGGCTGGCGCTGCTGGGTACGGGCATGTCGACGCTGGCCACCGTGGTGGCGCGGCGCGCGGGCTGGTCGCCGGATCTGGCACCGGACGAGCCGGCGCGAAGTGATCGTGGCGCGCCGTCCGTTTGAGGCTGACGCCGTATGCCGCGCGTAACGGGTGCCGCCCGCTCAGCTGGTGATGTAGCGCTGCAGATGCTCGATCTGCTCGGCCTGGGCGTCGATCACCGCCTTGACCAGATCGCCGATCGAGATCACCCCGACCACCGCGCCGTCCTGCACCACCGGCAGATGCCGCACGCGGCTGTCGGTGCACAGCCGCATGCAGTCGAACACGTCGGTGGCCGGACCCACGGTGAGCGGTTCGGGGCTCATGATGTCGGCCACCGAGGTCTGCGCCGACGAGCGCCCCTGCAGGATCACCTTGCGCGCGTAGTCGCGTTCGGACACCACGCCCACCAGCTTTTCACCGCGCATCACCAGCAGCGCGCCGACGCGGTGCTTGGCCATCTGGGTGATCGCTTCGAGCACCGGCGCCTCCGGTGCAATGGCGAAGATCGTGCTGCCCTTGCTTTCCAGCAGATGTCTGACCTGATGCATGGCGGGTCTCCTGCAGGCCCGGCGGGCCGGATGCTGCCGAGTTTACGCTTGACGCGGCGCGCGGGTGTGGCGCGCTCGTGAAGCCGCGCTGCCCCTCGCCGTCAGTGCGGCCGCCGCGGCAGCCGCTGCTCCTCGACAAAATACAGCGGGCGGCGCTTGCTCTCGGCGTAGTTGCGGCCGAGGTATTCACCGATCACGCCCAGCGCCAGCAGCTGCACGCCGCCGAGAAACAGGATCACCAGCATCAGGGTCGGGTAGCCGCGCACCGGGTCACCATGGAACAGCGCCTTGATGAACACCCACACGCCGTACACGAAGGACAGACCGGCCGCGCCCAGGCCCACCCAGGTGGCCAGCCGCAGCGGCGCGGTGGAGAACGAGGTGATGCCCTCGATCGCCAGCTGGGCCAGCCGCCAGTAGTTCCACTTGGTAGTGCCGGCCTGACGTGGTTCGCGCTGATAGTGCACGGCCGTCTGCCGATAGCCGATCCAGCTGAACAGGCCTTTCATGAAACGCTGACGCTCGCGCAGCTGGCCCAGCGCATCCAGCGCGCGGCGCGACAGCAGCCGGAAGTCGCCGGTGTCACGCGGGATGGCGGTGTCGGACAGCCGCTCCATGCTGCGGTAGAACGCCGCCGCGGTGAAGCGTTTGAGGGCGGTTTCCCCCTCGCGCACGCTGCGCGTGGCGTAGACCACGTCGAAACCGGCCTGCCACTGCTCGACCAGCGCGGGGATCAGCTCGGGCGGGTCCTGCAGGTCGGCATCGATCACCACGGCCGCATCGGCGGTGACGGCATCCAGGCCGGCGGTGAGCGCCGCCTCCTTGCCGAAATTGCGCGACAGCTTGAGCGCGCCGGTGCGCGGATCGTCGGCAATCAGCGCCTCGATGATCGACCAGGTGTCGTCGCTGCTGCCGTCATCGACGTACAGCACGTTGGTCTCCAGCGGTAGCGCGTCCAGCACCTGCCGCAGCCGCTGATGAAACGTCCTCAGCACGGCCGATTCGTTGTAGGCGGGAACCACGATGGTGAGCTGCGGCATGGGCGAAACCAGATAAATGTTGGTCGATGCTAACCGGCTGGCAGGCTGCCCGGCGAATCGCGCACGGGTGGCGCTCAGTGCGGCGGGTGCGGTGGCGCGTGGCCATCGATGTAGCCGGGCCCACCGAGCTGGTTCATCTGCTGCTCGATCAGA
>JAJZGE010000246.1 GCA_021798675.1 Pseudomonadota bacterium
CGCGGCATCCTCGTAGGCGATGTTCTCGGCGCCCAGGATGTGCCGCATCTGGCCGGCGATCTGCTCCGGCAGCAGGCGCTTGAGGTTGAACTTCAGGCAGCGCGACAGCACCGTCACCGGCAGCTTCTGCGGGTCGGTGGTGGCAAGCAGGAATTTCACGTGCGGCGGCGGCTCCTCCAGCGTCTTCAACAAGGCGTTGAAGGCCGGCTTGGAGAGCATGTGCACCTCGTCCACCAGGTACACCTTGAAGCGGCCGCGCGAGGGCGCGTACTGCGCGTTCTCGATCACCTCGCGCACATCGTCCACGCCGGTGTTGCTGGCCGCGTCGATCTCCAGCAGATCCACGAAGCGGCCTTCGTCCACCGCCGTGCAGACCGCGCACTCGCCGCAGGGATCGGCCGACTCGCCGCGCTCGCAGTTCAGCGACTTGGCGAAGATGCGCGCGATGGTGGTCTTGCCCACGCCGCGCGTGCCGGTGAACAGGTAGGCGTGATGCATGCGCCCGGTGTCCAGCGCATTGGTGAGCGCGCGCACCACGTGCTCCTGCCCCACCAGTTCGGCGAACTTGCGCGGGCGCCATTTGCGGGCGAGGACTTGATAGGACATGCCGGACTACCTTGGGGCGAAGGCTGATTGTGCCAAGGTGGGGATGGCAAGTCAGTAAAGCACGTCAGTTTGACGCGACTCCGCCCCTCATCCCGACCTTCCTCGCCCCTCCAAGCCGGCGCAATCCATGGCGCTTCCCCGCGTATTCCCCGGAAGGGAGAAGGCGCAAACGTGCCGTACGGGTTCGCTTTCACAAGCCGCTCTGCACCCGGATGGCTTCAGTTCGCGGGAGAGGCTGGCTCCGGATGGGCGGCGGCCCCGCCAGCCACACCCCGGCACCCGAATCATCCACTACCGTTGCTTCCTTCCGGACCTGGCGGGGTTTGCGGACTATCGTCGCGGGGGGACCGACGGGGCCACCATAGAAGTGTCGATGCTCGCGCGCCATGCGGAATGCGGATCGAGACCCGCATGGGAGCTCGACAGGCAAGCCGTCCGTGCGGGCCGCGCATTGTGCCCCAGATCGGCCGCACAACTCAAGGCAGCCGCGACTCGTACCGGCCGGCGCATGCACGCAGGCGATGGCGCGCCGCCGCGCCGCCCAGCCTGCCTTGTGCCGGATTCCGCATGCCGCACCGGCAAGCCCTTCTAGACCGCCGGGCACCATGCCAGCGAGCATGCCGACATGCCTACCCTCGATTTCATCGACTCGCATACCGGCGGCGAACCCACCCGGGTGATCCTGTCCGGCTTCCCCGATCTCGGCGCCGGCTCGCCAGCGGAGCGGCTGCGCGTGTTCCGCGAGAAGCATGATCGCTGGCGCCAGGCCATCGCCTGCGAACCGCGCGGCTCGGACACCATGGTCGGCGCCCTGCTGCTGCCGCCGACCACGTCCGCAGCCTGCGCCGGCGTGATCTATTTCAACAACGTCGGCTACCTCGGCATGTGCGGCCACGGCACCATCGGGCTGATCCGCACCCTGCAGCAGCTCGGCCGGCTGTCGCCGGGCCAACATCGACTGGAGACGCCGGTGGGCGCGGTCGGCGTGGAACTGCACGCCGATGGCCGCGTCTCCGTGGATAACGTGGAGAGCTACCGCCACCTGCGGGACGTCACGCTGGACGTGCCCGGCCGCGGCACGGTGCGCGGCGACGTGGCCTGGGGCGGCAACTGGTTCTTCATCACCCGCGATACGCCGCTGCCGTTGACGCTGGCCAACCAGCGCGCACTCACCGCGTACGGCGAGGCGATCCGCGCCGCGCTGGAAAAAGCCGGCATCACCGGCGCCGACTGTGCCGAGATCGACCACATCGAGATCAACGAGCACGACGGCCAGGGCGACGCCGATGCGCGCAACTTCGTGCTGTGCCCCGGCATGGCCTACGACCGCTCGCCCTGCGGCACCGGCACCAGCGCCAAGCTGGCCTGCCTCGCTGCCGACGGCGCACTGGCGCCCGGCCAGGTCTGGCGCCAGGCCGGCATCCTCGGCAGCGTGTTCGAGGCGCAGTACCAGCCTGGCGTGCGCGGCGTGTTGCCGCGCATCACCGGCAGCGCTCACGTCACCGCGCAAGGCCGGTTGCTGATCGACGAGGCCGATCCGCTCGCCTGGGGCATAGGCGCGGCGTGAGCAGCCGCGCGCTCATCGTCGTCGGCGCCGGCATCGTCGGCGCGGCCTGCGCGGAACGCGCCAGCGCCGAAGGCTTTGCAGTCACCCTGGTCGAAGCCGGCACGGTGGGTGGCGGCGCCACCGCCGCGGCGATGGGACACCTGGTCGCGATGGACGACGATCCGGCCGAACTCGCGCTTTCGCATTACTCGCTCGGACTGTGGAACGCGCACGCCGACCTGCCGCAGGCGCAATTCAGCCGCTGCGGCACGTTGTGGGTGGCCGCCGACGAGCGCGAATTGGCCGGCGTTCCCGCCAAGCTCGCGCGTCTCGCCGCCGTCGGCATCCGTGCCGAAGCGGTGGACAGCACGGCGCTCTACCAACTGGAGCCGGCGCTGGCGCCCGGCCTCGCCGGCGGCCTGCTGGTACCGCGCGAGGCCGTGGTGTACGGGCCGGCCGTGGCCATGCATCTGGCCGAGTGCGCGCAGGCGCGCGGCGCGCGCCTGCTGCGCGACCGCGTACTGCGCCTCACCGGCGACGGGGTCGAACTGCAAGGCGGCCCGGCCTTGCGCGGCCCCGTACTGGTCGCCACCGGCTGCGCCCTGCCCGCGCTGCTGCCGGACTTGCCGATGCGTGCGCGCAAGGGACACCTGGCGATCACCCAGCGCTACCCCGGACTGCTGCGCCACCAGACGCTGGAACTCGGCTACGCCGACAGCGCGCACGGCAGCGACGACAGCAGCGTGGCCTTCAACGTGCAGCCGCGTCCGACCGGGCAGATCCTGATCGGTTCGTCGCGCGAGTTCGACCCGAACATGGATCCCGCCGTATCGATGCCGATGCTGCGTCGCATGCTCGAGCGCAGCTTCCGCTTCATGCCTGCCTTGCGCGGTCTGGACGCGCTGCGCGTGTGGACCGGCTTCCGTCCGACCAGCATCGACGGCCGCCCCTACATCGGTCGGGTGCCGGGGATGGATGACGTGTGGGTCGCCGCCGGCCACGAAGGCCTGGGCATCACCACCGCCCTGGGCACCGCGCGGCTGCTGCTGGACCTGCTGCTGCAGCGCCCCACTGCCATCGACGCCGCGCCGTTCGACCCGGCGCGTCTCGCGGCCGCCACGGCGACCGCATGAACGGCGCAACGATCCGCATCACGGTGAACGGCCAGCCGGTCGACGTGGAAGCAGGCTGCAGCGTAGCCGCCGCCGTCGCTCGCCTCGGCACGCCGTTTCGCCGCTCCGTGCGCGGCGAGCCGCGCATGCCCCTGTGCGGCATGGGCGCGTGTTTCGAGTGCCGCGTGTGCATCGACGGCGTCGCCGAACAACGCGCGTGCATGGTGACGGTGCGCGCCGGCATGCAGGTGACCACCGATGACTGAGCGTTACGACGTGCTGGTCGTCGGCGCCGGCCCGGCCGGCCTGGCCGCCGCTGATGCCGCCGCCGCGCAAGGCGCCCGCGTCGCCCTGCTCGATGCGCAACCGCACGCGGGCGGCCAGATCTGGCGCCATGACGTGCGCCAAGCACCACCCGCCGTGGCGACACGAAGCATCCGCGCCGGCTTGCGGCAGCCGATCGCATGGATGCCCGACAGCAGCGTGATCGCCGCCGAGGGCGACGCCGTGCTGGTGCAGACGCCGCAGGCCGCGCAGTGGCTGCATTACCGGCGCCTGGTGCTCGCCACCGGGGCGCGCGAACTGCTGCTGCCCTTCCCCGGCTGGACGCTGCCCGGCGTGGTCGGCGCCGGCGGTTCGCAGGCGCTGGCCAAGCAGGGCTGGCCGCTGGCCGGCAGGCGAGTGGTCGTGGCCGGCAGCGGCCCCTTGCTGCTCGCCGCCGCGGCCACGCTTCAACAGCATGGCGCCATCGTGGCGGCGATCTGCGAGCAGGCCGAGGCCAGCGCACTGCGCGATTTCGCCGCCGGCTTGTGGCACTGGCCCGGCAAACTGCTGCAGGCGGCACAGCTGCGCCTGCGGCTGGCCGGCGTGCCCTACCGCAGCGGCACCGCGGTACGCCGCGCGCTGTCCAGCGCGGACGGCGGTCGGCTGCGCGCGGTGGAAATCGTCAGCCCGCGCGGCACGGAGCAACTTGCCTGCGACGTGCTGGCCGTCGGCTACGGCCTGGTTCCGAACACGGAGCTGGCCCGCCTGCTCGACTGCGCCATGCAGCCGCATGGCGCGCATGCCGCCGTGCAGGTGGATGACCGCCAGCGCAGCAGCCTCGCCGACGTTTACGCAGCGGGCGAGGCCTGCGGCATCGGTGGTGTCGACTGCGCCCGCATCGAGGGCGCCATCGCCGGGCTTGCCGCTGCCGACGCCGAGGTGCCCGCCAGACTGCTGCGCCAACGCAGTCACGCACGCGCCTTTGCCGCCGCGCTGCGGCGCGCCTTC
>JAJZGE010000247.1:0-1242 GCA_021798675.1 Pseudomonadota bacterium
GGGACTTGGGGCGGTCGCGCGTGGCGACGCGGTGCACGAAACGCTGCGCGCGCCCTTGGCGCAGGCGCCGCGCGGCGGCACACTGCGGCCATGTTCGATGCCGCGCGCCACCAGGGGAGTGCCGGCGCGCGCAGCGCGAACTCCCCGTCGTCCCACACGATGCCTGCCCGGATCGCGCTCGGCTGCGCGTTGCTGGCGGGGGCGTTGTGGTTGCCGGGCGCGCATGCCGGCGTCCTGTACCGCTGTACCGGCAAGAGCGGCGAGGCGGTGTTCACCGGCAGCACGGCGGGCTACCGCGATTGCCGCAAGCTCGGCAGCTACGGCGCGCCGGCGCGACGCGCCCCCGTGGCCTCGCTGCAGGGCGTGCGCGGAGCGCTGGTCGGGACCCGCTCACAGGCCGCCGTCGCCGCGGCCCTGCTTTCCACCGTGCGGGGCAGTGTGCTGACGACGGCGAAGGTGCCACCCGACAATGGCCTGCCTCTGGCTGCCGCGGTGCCGGCGAGCCTGCGCGGGCACTGGACCTACCACCAGGCAAGCGGCAAAGGTGCCGCGCTGCCCGAGGTGCCGGCGGCCAGCTCGCCGGCCGACCGCGTGCTGCGCGGCGCGGTGTACCGCATCGTGCGCGCCGACGGCAGCATCGAGTACACCAACATCCCGCCCGCCGGGCGTGCGGCGCATATGGCGAAGATGCTGTTCACCTATATCGCCACCTGCTACGCATGCAACCTGCATTCGAACGTCCGCTGGGGCAGCGTGCCGCTGGACCTCACCGATTACGCCGATGCGATCCGCTCCGCCAGCGTGGAGTACGGCGTGGACGAGGCTTTCATCCGCGCGATCATCCACGCCGAGAGCGCGTTCAACCCGCGTGCCATCTCGATCAAGGGCGCGCAGGGTCTGATGCAGCTGATGCCGGGCACGGCCAGCGAGATGGGTGTGCTGGACGCGTTCGACAGCGGCCAGAACATCCGTGGCGGTGCACGCTACCTGGCCCTGCTGCTGCGAACGTTCAACGGCAACGAGCACCTTGCCGCCGCTGCCTACAACGCCGGCCCCGCCGCGGTGCAGCGCTACGATGGCGTGCCACCGTACGCGGAAACCCGGGTCTACGTGCACCGCGTGGACACGCTGCGCAAACGCTATGCGGCGGCGCTGCACCCGCCGCTGGCGGCGGCGCGGCCGGGCTGAATCACTGCAGGCCGTCGTTGCTTGCGTCGATCGCGTCCACGGTCATCGGCGGAC
>JAJZGE010000247.1:1252-4530 GCA_021798675.1 Pseudomonadota bacterium
CGGACGCTCGGTCAGCGTGGCCGTAGTGTGGAACGGGCTGCCGTTGCGCAGGCCGGAGAGTTCCACCGTGGTGCCGGGCTTGATCGCCGCTTCGCGCCGGCGCAGGTCTGCCGGGTCGCGGATGTTGTCGTCGCCGATGCGCAGCAGGATGTCGTGCGGCTGGATGCCGGCCAGCGCGGCGGGGCTGCCCGGATAGACGTCGGTGACCAGCGCGCCGCGCGCCGCCGCGGGCAGGCCGCTGTTGGCGGCTACCGGGACGAAGGTGTAGTCCGCGCCCAGCCAGCCGCGCACCACGTGGCCCGTGGCGACGATCTGGTCGAGGACGTTCCTGGCGGTGCTCACCGGAATCGCGAAGCCGATGCCTTCGGCGTTGGCGGCCCTGCCGATCAGCAGGGCGTTGATGCCCACCAGGCGGCCCTCGGCATTGACCAGCGCGCCACCGGAGTTGCCGAAGTTGATCGCCGCGTCGGTCTGGATGAAGTCCTCGGCGCTGGAGTTCAGCTGGCGCCCTACCGCGCTGACGATGCCCATCGTCACGGTCTGGTTGAGCCCCAGCGGATTGCCGATCGCCAGTACCACGTCGCCGGGACGCGGCTTCTGTCGGGCGAACCGGATGACCGGAAGGTTGCCCGCGTCGATCTTCAGCACGGCGAGATCGGTCTCCTCGTCGAAGCCGACCACATGGGCCTTGGCCACGCGGCCGTCGTACAGCAGCACCTGGATGTCGGTGGCGTGCGAGATCACGTGGTAATTGGTGAGCACGTAACCCTGCGCGCTGACGATCACGCCTGAGCCCAGGGTCTTCTCGTGGCGTGCGTAGGTGGTGAGCGTGCCGCCAAGCAGTTGCTGCAGGATCGGGTTGTCGTACATCTTGATCGCCCGCTCGTTGACGATCTTGTTGGCATAGATGTTCACCACCGACGGCGCCGCCGCGGCGACCGCGTCGGCATACGAGGTGGGCGCCGGGGCGGCCGGCACACTGGCCACGGTGGCGCCCGGCAGGTGCAGGCGCGCGCGCAGGCGCTCGCCGGTGGCCGGCCAGAACAGGCCGATCACGAAGGCCGCGGCCAGGCCGACGACGACACAGCGGGCGATGAAGGCAAGCGTGCCGGCGGCATGTTTCATGTCGTGCAGGGGTCCGTGACGGGCGGGCGAACGGTGGGGCAGGCTGGCGACGGCAGGCAGCGTCGATTCGCCGCGGCCCTTTTATTGTACGGTGTAGGGGCTGACGCTAGACTAACGCGATTTTGAGGGGTTCCAATCTGATTGTCGGGCGCAAGCCCTTACTGACGCAGCAAATACCGGAGAGCCTGATGGCGAACGAAGTCGTCGATCATGGCCGCCGCCGGTTTCTCACGTCAGCTACCGCGGTGGTCGGTGGCGTGGGGATCGTTTCGGCAGCCGTGCCCTTCATCAAGTCGTGGGAACCCAGCGCGCGAGCCAAGGCCGCGGGGGCTCCGGTCACCCAGTCCCTCAAGAAGATCGAGTCCGGCCAGCAGCTGATCGTCGCCTGGCGCAGCCTCCCGGTGTTCATCGTAAAACACACGCCGGAACAACTTGCGGCGCTGCCGAAGCAGGATCCCCGCCTGGTCGATCCGAAGTCCGACGGCTCCTCTTCCGAGCAGCAGCCGAAGTACGCGCAGAACGAGACGCGCTCGATCAAGCCCGAATGGCTGGTGATGGTCGGCATCTGCACCCACCTGGGCTGCGTGCCGAACTACGTCGGCGAGATGAAGCCCGAGCCGTTCGACCCGAACTGGCAGGGCGGCTACTACTGCCCCTGCCACCATTCGCGCTACGACATGGCCGGCCGCGTCTACCGGGGCGTGCCTGCGCCGAAGAACATGCAGATCCCGCCCTACCACTTCGTCGACGACACCACCGTGCAGATCGGCGTGGGCCCGAAGGAGGGCGCGTGATGGCCAACGTATTCGCCCGCATCGGCGACTGGGTCAACGAGCGTACACCCGGCCTCGCGCCGATGTACCGCAAGCACATGACCGAGTACTACGCGCCGAAGAACTTCAACCTCTGGTACTACTTCGGTTCGCTGGCAATGCTGGTGCTGGTCAACCAGATCGTCACCGGCATCTTCCTCACGATGAACTACGACCCGAGCGCGAGCGGCGCGTTCGACTCGGTGCAGTACATCATGCGCGACGTCGAGTGGGGCTGGCTGATCCGCTACATGCACACCACCGGCGCCTCGCTGTTCTTCGTGGTGGTGTTCCTGCACATGTTCCGCGGCATCATGTACGGCTCGTTCAAGAAGCCGCGCGAACTGGTGTGGCTGCTCGGCATGCTGATCTTCCTGGCGCTGATGGCCGAGGCCTTCATGGGCTACGTGCTGCCGTGGGGCAACATGTCGTTCTGGGGCGCCAAGGTGATCGTGTCGCTGTTCGGCACCATCCCGAAGATCGGGCCGGCGCTGCAGGAATGGATCATGGGCGATTTCCTGCCCGCCAACGCCACGCTCAACCGCTTCTTCGCGCTGCACGTGATCGCGTTGCCGATCGTGCTGCTGCTGCTGGTGGTGCTGCACCTGGCCGCGCTGCACGAGGTGGGCTCGAACAACCCCGACGGCGTGGAGATCAAGAAGGGTCCCAAGGGCAACCGCTGGGACGCGATGAAGCCCGCCGACGGCATCCCGTTCCATCCGTACTACACGGTGAAGGACCTGGTCGGCGTGGGCTTCTTCCTGCTGATCGCGGCTTTCATCATCTTCTTCGCGCCAACCTTCGGCGGCTGGTTCCTGGAGCACGACAACTCCATCGCGGCCAACAACCTGGTCACGCCCGCGCAGATCAAGCCGGTGTGGTATTTCACGGCTTTCTACGCCATCGTGCGCATGGTCCCCTCGGCGTTCGGCACCGCGGTGTGGGGCGTGCTCGGCATGTTCGGCTCGATCGCCCTGCTGTTCGCGCTGCCGTGGATCGACGTCGGCCCGGTTAAGTCGATCCGTTACCGCGGCACCGGCTACAAGGTGGCGCTCACGATCTTCGTGATCGCCTTCTTCTGCCTCATGGCGCTCGGCATGGACCTCACCGACGAGTACTTCCCGAGGATCTTCGGCGCTGGCATCGACATCACGCTGTGGGACAACGTGTTCGGCCGCATCATGACGGTGGCCTACTTCGGGTTCTTCGTGTTCCTATGGCTGTACACACATCTCGGCTGGGAAAAGACCAAGCCGGTTCCGGATCGGGTGACGACGCATGACTAAGCCGACGCTCTTGACGATGTCCAGGCTGCTGATGAAGCGCCTCCTGCCCGCTTTC
>JAJZGE010000248.1 GCA_021798675.1 Pseudomonadota bacterium
GAGGTTCGGATGCAAGGTGGTGAACGGATAGTCCGCCACCCTCGGCGTGGCCGCCGAAACGGCGCGGATGAAGGTGGACTTGCCTGCATTGGGGAAGCCGAGCAGGCCCACGTCGGCCAGCAGGCGCAGCTCCAGCTTCAGCTCACGCGACTCGCCCGGCGTGCCGTGGGTGAACTGGCGCGGCGCGCGGTTGACCGAACTCTTGAAGTGGATGTTGCCCAGGCCGCCCTTGCCGCCCTGCGCCACCAGCAGGCGCTGACCGTGCGCCGTGAGATCGCCGATCATCTCGTCGGTGTCGACGTTGGTGACCATGGTGCCCACCGGCACGCGGATCGTGGTGTCCTCGCCGCCCTTGCCGTACATGTCGCTGCCCATGCCGTTCTCGCCACGCTGCGCCTTGTAGCTGCGCTGGTGGCGGAAATCGACGAGAGTGTTGAGGCCTTCGTCGGCCACCAGCCACACCGAGCCGCCGCTGCCGCCGTCGCCGCCGTTCGGGCCGCCGAACGGGATGAACTTCTCGCGGCGGAAGCTCGCGCAGCCATTGCCGCCGTCGCCTGCCTGGACCTTGATGATGGCTTCGTCGACGAATTTCATGACATGGGAACCGGGAGCAGGGAATCGGAAAGGGGAATGTCGAGACGCAGGGACAAGCTTACTCGCGCCAGTCCAGCTGCGGCCTCACAAAACAAAAGCCCCGCCGAAGCGGGGCTCCTGCAGCAGCTTCGGAAAGGATCAGGCCTTCACGACGCTGACGAAACGGCGGTTGTTCTCGCCACGGACCTTGAACTCCACCGTGCCGTCCACCAGGGCGAACAGGGTGTGGTCGCGGCCGAGGCCCACGCCGCTGCCGGCATGGAACTGGGTGCCGCGCTGACGCACGATGATGTTGCCGGCCTCGACGGCCTGGCCACCGTACACCTTCACGCCCAGGTACTTCGGGTTCGAGTCGCGACCGTTGCGGGACGAACCTACGCCTTTTTTGTGTGCCATGACTATCTACTCCGGCTGTATCAGGCGTTGATGCCCGTGATCTCGACTTCGGTGAAATGCTGGCGGTGGCCCTGCTGCCGCTTGTAATGCTTGCGGCGGCGGAACTTGATGATGCGCACCTTGTCGGCACGGCCGTGCTTGCGCACGGTGGCGGACACGGTGGCGCCAGCCACGGTCGGCGCGCCGACGGTGATCGACTCGCCTTCGCCGACCAGCAACACCTGGTCGAACTTCACGGCGGCGCCTTCTTCGGCGTCCAGCAGTTCCACGCGCAGGACGTCGCCCTGCTGCACGCGGTACTGCTTGCCACCGGTCTTGATGACTGCGTAACTCATGGGAATGGCCCTTCTGTCGTTATTCTCTTGGGTTCGTTCACGGCCTTTCGGGCCGGACGAACCGCGGATTGTAGCCAGCCGACGAGGCGCTGGTCAAATCGTGACCAACCCGAACCGCGGGGCTACGGCAGGCAATAACTAACCTGTTCAGTTTGGTATAGTTCACCTTTTCCCCGATGCGACCCCACGCATGGACACCATCCGCATCCGCGGCGCACGCACGCACAACCTCAAGAACATCGACCTCGACCTGCCGCGCGACCGGCTGATCGTGATCACCGGCCTGTCCGGTTCGGGCAAGTCCTCGCTGGCCTTCGACACCATCTACGCCGAGGGCCAGCGCCGCTACGTGGAGTCGCTGTCGGCCTACGCGCGGCAGTTCCTGTCGATGATGGAGAAGCCCGACGTCGACCACATCGAGGGCCTGTCGCCGGCGATCTCGATCGAGCAGAAATCCACCTCGCACAACCCGCGCTCCACCGTGGGCACGATCACCGAGGTGTACGACTACCTGCGCCTGCTGTACGCCCGCGTCGGCACGCCGCGCTGCCCCGACCACGGCATCCCGCTGGAGGCGCAGACGGTAAGCCAGATGGTGGACGCCACCCTCGCGCTCGATCCCGAGAAGCGCTACATGCTGCTGGCCCCGGTGGTACGCGAGCGCAAGGGCGAGCACGTGCAGGTGTTCGAGCAGCTGCGCGCGCAGGGCTTCGTGCGCGCCCGCGTGGACGGCCAGGTCCACGACCTCGACGCGGTGCCGCCGCTGGGCCTGCGCATCAAGCACACCATCGAGGCGGTGATCGACCGCTTCCGCCCGCGCGAGGACATCAAGCAGCGCCTGGCCGAGTCGTTCGAGACCGCGCTGCGGCTGGGCGATGGCCTGGTGATCCTGGCCGACATGGACGACCCGTCCGCGAAGGAGCAGCTTTACTCCTCGCGCTATTCCTGCCCGGTGTGCGACTACTCGCTGCCGGAGCTGGAACCGCGGCTGTTCTCGTTCAACTCACCGGTCGGCGCCTGCCCGTCCTGCGACGGCCTGGGGGTGACCCAGGTGTTCGATCCCGCCCGCGTCGTGGGCCACCCGGACCTGCCGCTGTCCGGCGGGGCGATCCGCGGCTGGGACCGGCGCAACCCGCACTACTTCCAAATGCTGCAGTCGCTGGCCGCGCACTACGGCTTCGACGTGGACACAACCTGGTCCGACCTGCCGAAGGCGACGCAACAGGCCATCCTGCACGGCAGCGGCAAGGAGAAGATCGCCTTCCGCTACCTCACCGAGCGCGGCGGCCGGGTCACCCGCGAGCATGCCTTCGAGGGCATCCTCCCCAACCTCGAGCGGCGCTACAAGGAAACCGAATCCGCCGCGGTGCGCGAGGAACTGGCCAAGTACATCAGCGACCATCCCTGCCCCGAGTGCGGCGGCCAGCGCCTCAACCGCTCGGCGCGCAACGTGTTCGTGGCCGACCACGCGCTGCCGGCGCTCACCCACCGCTCCATCGACGACGCGCTGGCCTTCTTCGCGGAGCTGACGCTCAGCGGCTGGCGCGGCGAGATCGCCGCGAAGATCATCAAGGAGATCCGCGAGCGCCTCACCTTCCTCAACGACGTCGGCCTCAACTACCTCACGCTGGACCGCCAGGCCGACACGCTGTCCGGCGGCGAGGCGCAGCGCATCCGCCTAGCTTCGCAGATCGGCGCCGGCCTGGTCGGCGTGATGTACGTGCTGGACGAGCCTTCCATCGGCCTCCACCAGCGCGACAACGAGCGCCTGCTCGGCACGCTCACCCGCCTGCGCGACCTCGGCAACACGGTGATCGTCGTGGAGCACGACGAGGACGCCATCCGGATGGCCGACCACGTGCTCGACATCGGCCCCGGCGCCGGCGTGCACGGCGGCGAGGTGGTGGCGCAAGGCTCGGTGGCGGATATTCTCGCCTCCAAGCGCTCGGTCACCGGCCAGTTCCTGTCCGGCGAGCGCGCCATCGAGGTGCCAAGGCAGCGCCGCCAGCCCAACGACGACGCCTACTGGCTGCGCCTGCACGGCGCCAGCGGCAACAACCTGAAGAACGTGGACCTGGACATTCCCGCCGGGCTGTTCACCTGCGTCACCGGCGTCTCCGGCTCGGGCAAGTCCACCCTGGTCAACGACACCCTGTTCCGTCTTGCCGCCGCCGAGCTCAACGGCGCCAGCGCGCAGCCCGCGCCGTACAGGTCGGCGGAGGGGCTGCACCTGTTCGACAAGGTGGTGGACATCGACCAGTCGCCGATCGGCCGCACGCCGCGCTCCAACCCGGCCACCTATACCGGCCTGTTCACGCCATTGCGCGAGCTGTTCGCGCAGGTACCCGAGGCGCGCGCGCGCGGCTACGAGCCGGGGCGCTTCAGCTTCAACGTGCGCGGCGGCCGCTGCGAGGCCTGCGAAGGCGACGGCATGCTGAAGGTGGAGATGCACTTCCTGCCCGACGTCTACGTGCCCTGCGACGTCTGCCACGGCAAGCGCTACAACCGCGAGACGCTGGAGATCCACTACAAGGGCCATACCATCGCCGACGTGCTCGACATGACGGTGGAGGATGCGCTCAAGCTGTTCGAGAACGTCCCCACCATCGCGCGCAAGCTCGACACGCTGCGTGCGGTGGGCTTGGACTACATCAAGCTCGGCCAGAGCGCGACCACGCTGTCCGGCGGCGAGGCACAACGCGTGAAGCTCTCCAAGGAGCTCAGCAAACGCGACACCGGCAACACGCTGTACATCCTCGACGAACCCACCACCGGCCTGCACTTCCACGACATCGAGCAACTGCTCGACGTGCTGCACCAGCTGGTGGACCAGGGCAACACGGTCGTGGTGATCGAGCACAACCTCGACGTGATCAAGACCGCGGACTGGGTGGTCGACCTTGGCCCTGAAGGCGGCGCCGGTGGCGGCCGCATCCTGGTCAGCGGCACGCCGGAGACCGTGGCCGCCACGCCCGAATCGCACACCGGTCGGTTCCTCGCGCCGCACCTGAAGCAGAGCAAGGCCAAGCCCGCCGCCACCAGGCGGACGAAGAACGAACTCAAGCACATCGCTTCGGCCGACAAGCACAAGCCGATGCGCGGGAAAAAGAAGAAGACTCCATGAGCACGACCGAACACGCATCGCCCAAGCCCACGCGCCGCGGCAAGAAGACCGAACCCGCCGCTGCGGCACCGGCAACC
>JAJZGE010000249.1:0-1478 GCA_021798675.1 Pseudomonadota bacterium
CCGGTGATCGTGGCGCAGCAGTCCTCTCCGGCCGATGCGCCGCTGTTCGCCACCGGCTCGCGTGGCTGGGAACTGCACCCCGTCGTCGCCGGTCGCCCGCGCCAGCACTACCTGCGCAAGACCCTGCCCAGCGCCTTCGGCGGCACCGACCTCGGCGACTGGCTCCGCGAGCACGGCGTCGACACCCTGGCAGTGGTGGGCTACATGACCCACAACTGCAACGACACCACGATCAAGCACGCCTTCGACGCCGGCCTGCAGGTCGAATTCCTGATGGACGCCTCGGGCAGCGTGCCCTACGCCAACCGCGCCGGCAGCGCCACGGCCGAGGAGATCCACCGCGTATTCGCGGTAGTGGAGCAATCGCGCTATGCCGCTGTGATGACGACCGACGAGTGGATCGCCCACCTCGCCAACGGCACCGCGCCCGAGCGCGACACCATCCACGCCTCGCACCAGCGAGCGCTGGCGCAGATGGCCGCGGCGGCGTGAGCGGCAGAGCCAGGCGATCAGGAATCGCGGCAGGCGCTAAGCTGTGCGCTTTTACGCCGCGATTCCCGCCATGCCTACACTGCTGCCCGCCGTCGAACACGAAACCGCCGCCGATCCGCGCTACAGCGTGATCTGGCTGCATGGGCTGGGCGCGGACGGCCACGACTTCGCGCCCATCGTGCCGGAGCTGGTGGCGGCGGACTGGCCGGCGCTGCGTTTCGTGTTCCCGCACGCGCCGGTGCGGCCGGTGACCGTCAACGGCGGCATGCCGATGCGGGCGTGGTACGACATCGTCGGCTTCGACCTGGTGGCGCGGCAGGACGAGGCGGGTATCCGCGCGTCCATGGCCGCGGTCGAAGCGCTGATCGCGCGCGAGAACGAGCGTGGCGTGCCGGACGAGCGCATCGTGCTGGCGGGCTTCTCGCAGGGCGGCGCGATCGCGCTCTCCGCGGGGTTGCGCCACGCGAAGCGGCTGGCCGGCATCGTGGCGCTGTCCACCTACCTGCCGATCGCCGACACCCTGGCCGCCGAGCGCAGCGCGGCGAATGCCGACGTGCCGATCTTCCAGGCGCATGGCACGTTCGATCCGGTGGTGATCCCGCCGCGCGGCAGCGATAGCCGCGACCTGCTGCAGCGCCTGGGTTACCGGGTGGACTGGCACAGCTACCCGATGGCGCATGCGGTATGTGCCGAGGAGATCGCCGACCTGCGCGGGTGGCTGGGACGGCGCTTCCCCGCCTGAGGCCGCATACTGCGCACATGCGCCTGCCTGCCTTCGGCCGTTCCGACGAACCCAGCCCGCTGCCGGATTTCTGCAGCCTGCCGGTGCTGTTCACCCTGCTGACGGCCGGTGCGCTCGCCGCCACCGTGGTGTGGCTGGCGGCGGGTGACCATCGCGACGTTTCCGGCTACAGCGTGGGCATCCTGTTCGTGAGCTGGCTGGTGCTGGCCATCGTGGTGGTGCTGTGCCTGCTGCGCCCGTGGCT
>JAJZGE010000249.1:1578-4520 GCA_021798675.1 Pseudomonadota bacterium
CCGCCACCGTGGTGTGGCTGGCGGCGGGTGACCATCGCGACGTTTCCGGCTACAGCGTGGGCATCCTGTTCGTGAGCTGGCTGGTGCTGGCCATCGTGGTGGTGCTGTGCCTGCTGCGCCCGTGGCTACAGCGCCTGCCGGGGCACCTGCCTTACCTCGCCGCATGGCTGCTGATGATGCCCATCGTGGGCGTGGCAAGCTGGGTGGCGCACGGGCTGGACGCGGCGTTGCGCATGGGGCTGGTAGCCGATGGCGTGGCGGTTTTCGTGCGCGACAACGTGCTGATCGCCGCCCTGCTCGGCGCGGCGATCCTGCGCTACTTCTACGTGGCCGCGCAGTGGCGGCTGCGCCTCGCGGCGGTGGCGCGGGCGCAGGTGGAGGCGCTGCAGGCGCGGATCCGTCCGCACTTTTTGTTTAACAGCATGAACACCGTGGCGGCGCTGATCCCGGTGGACCCGGCAGCGGCCGAACGCACAGTGGAGGACCTGGCCGAGCTGTTCCGCGCCGCGCTGGGCCAGCATGAGCAGGGTGACGGCACGTTGGGCGAGGAGCTGGCCCTGCTCGACCGCTACCTCGCGATCGAGCAGCTGCGCCTCGGCGAGCGCCTGCGCGTGCAGCGCGAACTGGACGACTTGCCGCCCGATTTTCCGCTGCCCCGCCTGCTGCTGCAGCCGCTGGTGGAGAACGCCGTGCACCACGGCATCCAGCCGCTGCGCGAGGGTGGCGTGGTCAGCCTGCGTGGCTCGCACGAGGACGGTGTCGTCGCCATCGAGATCGCCAACCCGTTGCCCGGCGCCCCGGCCCATGGCGGCCACGGCCACGGCCTGGACAGCGTGCGCCGGCGCGTGGCTTTCCGCTACGGCCCGCATGCGGTGGTGCGGGCGGGACCGCAGGGCGAGCGCTACGTGGTGAGCCTGCGGTTGCCATTGAAGGACGAAGGGGGCGGCGATGCGCGTACTGATCGTCGATGACGAGCCGCTGGCGCGGCGGCGCCTCGCGGCACTGCTGGGCGAGTGCGAGGACGTGGAACTGGCCGGCAGCGTGGGCGACGGCGAAGCCGCGCTGGCCGCGCTCTCCGAACTGCAACCCGACCTGTTGCTGCTCGACATCAACATGCCGGCTGTCGACGGCCTGGCGCTGGCCGCGCGGCTGGCGGGACAGGCGCGACCCAGGGTGGTGTTCTGCACCGCGTACGAGAACCACGCGCTGCATGCTTTCGAGCTGGATGCGGTGGATTACCTGCTCAAGCCGGTGCGGCTGGAGCGCCTGCGCGAAGCGTTGCAGCGGGTGCGCAAGCGGCTGGCGGACGAGCCGCGCCCCACCACCGCCTGGCTGCATGCACGGGTGCGCGACGAGCAGGTGCGGGTGGCGCTGGACGAAGTGGTCTGCCTGCTGGCCGAGGAAAAATACGTGCGCGTGCGGCACGCCGGCGGCGAGCTGCTGATCGACGAGTCGCTGCGCCAGCTGGAGGAGGCCTATCCGGAGCAGCTGATCCGCCTGCACCGCAACTGCCTGGTGCCGCCGGCGCGCCTGCTGGGCCTGAAGCCGCTGGCCGACGGCCGCGTGCTGGCACGCCTTGCCGGCACCGATTTCAGTCCCGAAGTGAGCCGGCGCAACCTGCCGGCGTTGCGCAAGCTGCTGCGGATGGGATGAGCGGCGCCGCTGCGCAGTAGGCGCGGCATCGGCGACAATGGCGCGTCCCGTTGCCGCGATGGAACCTTCATGATCCCCAGCACCCTGCGCATCGCCACCCGCCAGAGCCCGCTCGCGCTTTGGCAGGCCGAACACGTGGCGGCGTTGCTGCGCGCGGCCCACCCGGGGCTGGCGGTGGAGCTGGTGCCGATGACCACGCGCGGCGACGAGATCATCGACCGGCCGCTGGCGAGCATCGGTGGCAAGGGCCTGTTCCTCAAGGAGCTGGAAGTGGCGATGCTGGAAGGCCGCGCCGACCTGGCCGTGCATTCGCTGAAGGACGTTCCGGCGGAGCTGCAGCCGGGTTTCGCCCTGCCGGCGATCCTGCCGCGCGCGGATGCGGCGGATGCCTTCGTCAGCAACCGCCACGCTGGACTCGCCGACCTGCCGCACGGCGCGCGGGTGGGCACGTCGTCCCTGCGCCGGCAGGCGCAACTGCGCGCGTTGCGGCCGGACCTGGAGCTGCTGGACCTGCGTGGCAACGTGGGCACGCGGCTGGCGAAACTGGACGCCGGCCACTACGACGCCATCGTGCTGGCCTGCGCCGGACTGGAGCGTTTGGATCTCGCGGCGCGCATCCGCAGCCGGCTGGTCGCGCCGGACTGGCTGCCGGCGCCGGGCCAGGCGGCCGTCGCCATCGAGGCGCGCGCCGACCAGCCGGAGACGCTGGCGCTGCTCGCCGCGCTGGACGATGCCGATACGCGGCTGGAAACCACCGCGGAGCGCGCGATGAACCAGGCGCTGGGGGGCAGTTGCACGGTGCCGGTGGGGGCATGGTGCACGCTCACCGAGCACGGCCTGCACCTGCGCGGACTGGTCGGCGATGCGGCCAGCGGCCGGCTGCTGCGGGCGCAGGCGGACGGCGACGATGCCGTGGGGCTGGGCCGAGCGGTGGCCGAGGCGCTGTTCGCGCAGGGCGCGGCGGCGTTTCTGGGAGCGTGATTCCGGAACGAAAGCGGCCCTGCTGGTGGCGGGGCCGTTCTTTGTCTCGCGTCCCTCCTTCAATGTCTGGAAAGTGCTTTCCTGCACTTTCCAGACTCGCCAAGCCCGGCCTGCGGCCGGACTTGGCTCCGCCGATCAAGCCCCGAGGTGCTTGATCGGCGCGCAGTCCATCCGTGGATCGCGCCGACCAGCGATCGCCGGTCGGCGGGTCAGAAGTTGTAGACCAGGTTGGTGGTGGTCAGCGTGTCGGTCTTCTTGATGCCAGGCAGCACGGTGCTGTTGTGGCGCACCTGGAAGCCCACCTTGAG
>JAJZGE010000250.1 GCA_021798675.1 Pseudomonadota bacterium
ACGAACCCACGCGCACGCTCGATCTGGCGCGCTATGTGGGGCAGTGGCACGAGATCGCGCATCTGCCGATGTTCTTTCAGCGCCACTGCGTGGACGACATTACCGCCACCTACGCCACCCGGCCCGACGGCACGCTCGGCGTGCACAATGCCTGCCGCACGCAAGATGGCAGCATGCAGGTCGCCGACGGCGAGGCGAAAGCGGTGCCGGGCGGGCCCGCCGGCGCGCTCGAGGTGCGCTTCGCTCCGGCGTGGCTGAGCTGGCTGCCATGGGTGTGGGCCGACTATTGGGTGATCGAGGTGGACGCCGACTACCAGTGGGCGGTGGTGGGCAGCCCCAGCCGCAAGTATCTGTGGATCCTGTCGCGGCAGCCGCAGATCAACCCGCAGCTGCTGCAGAACCTGAAGGATCGCGCGCGCCAGCGCGGCTACCCGGTCGACCAGCTGGTGATGGCCGCGCCGGCCGAGTGAGCGAATGCACCGTCCGGCATATTGCCGCCGGGCTGCGGGCTGCACGCACGCATCAATGCGAAGATGCCGTCAGCCGCCGCCTGCAGGAATCCCGCCATGCCACTGACCCCCGCCATCATCGAGCACGACGCCCGGCCGCTGCGCGATCGCGTGGTGCTGATCACCGGCGGCGCCCAGGGCATCGGCCGCGGCATCGCGCAGGCGGTGCTGGGCGCCGGCGGCGCGGTGATGCTGGGCGATCTCGACGTGGCCGCCGGCCGCACCTGCCTGACCGAATGGCAGGTAGGCAAGCGCGCCGCGTTCGGCCGTCTGGACGTCTCGCGTGAGGCCAGCGTGCGCCGCTGGATCGAGGCAGCTATGCGGCGCTTCGGTCGCATCGACGGACTGGTGAACAACGCCGGTATCGCCGATGCGCACAGCGGCCACCTCGCCGATCTGACGCTGGCACGCTGGAACCGCTACCTCGCCAGCAACCTCACCGGTGCGTTCCTGTGCAGCAAGCACGCGCTGCCTGCGCTGGCCGAGGCTCGCGGCGCCATTGTCAACATCGCCTCCACCCGTGCGCTGCAGTCCGAGGCCGATACCGAAGCCTATGCGGCGAGCAAGGGCGGCCTGCTGGCGCTGACCCATGCATTGGCCGTCAGCGCCGGCCCGGCGGTGCGGGTCAACGCGATCCTGCCCGGATGGATCGCCACCGACGACTGGCGCAAGCCCGCCGCGCGCTGCGTGCCTGCACTCAGCCGGCAGGACCACGCGCAGCATCCGGCCGGTCGCGTGGGCGCGCCGCCGGATATCGGCGCGCTGGCGGTCTATCTGCTGTCGGCCGCTGCCGGGTTCGTCACCGGCCAGCAGTTTGTGGTGGACGGCGGCATGACCGTCAAGATGCAGTACGTGCAGGCCAGCGGACCCGCTGCCAGTTAGACCGCCGCCTGCGGTCAATCGCCGCAACGCGAGTGACCCGGGCAGCGCCCTGACAATGACGCTTCATGGCCATCCGCGCCCTGGTCTGGTTCAAGCGTGCCTGCGTCAGATCGGCGTAGCGCGGCCAGCACGGCGTGACATGGCGGCAGCACCCACAGACCCGCGTGAAGCGCGCACGACGCAACCGCGACGGCTGGGCACGGCGCTGGCAGGCGCGCATGAGCGCGTCGCCGTCGTCGTTGCGCGGAGTGTTTCGCGGCGCGCCGGCGCTGCCGCTGCACGATCTGCCCCGCCTCGCAACGCTGCGGATGCAGAGCGGCACTACCGGCTGTTCGCCGCAGTGCCGCGCGCATGCGGCAGCTTCAACCAGTGGTGGCATCGCACGCAGCTGCTCAGCCTGGACTGATCAGCCCGGATTGATCAACCCGCGCTGATCCGTTCGCCGCACGCGGCCGTGCAGCCGCGGCTCGTGCATACATGTTGTACACAATCTATTTGTGTAAAATACAGGCCATCATATGGCCACCCACCAGGAAAACCCCATGAACGACTCCGTCGCCACGCCGCCGGCGCATGCCTCGACTGATACCACCGTGCTGTTCCAGCCGATCCAGGTCGGCGAGCTGGCGCTGCCCAACCGCCTCGTGATGGCGCCGCTGACGCGCAACCGCGCCAGCGCCGGCAACGTGCCCACCGAGCTCAACGCGACCTACTACGAGCAGCGCGCCAGCGCCGGTCTGATCATCGCCGAGGCAACCCAGATCTGCCCCGAGGGCCAGGGCTATATAGCCACGCCAGGCATCCACTCGGCCGAGCAGATCGCCGGCTGGAAAAAGGTCACCACAGCGGTGCACGCCAAGGGCGGCCGCATCGTGCTGCAGCTGTGGCACGTCGGGCGCATCTCGCATAGCTCGCTGCAACCGGGCGGCAAGGCGCCGGTGGCGCCTTCGGCGATCCGCGCCGAGGCCAAGACCTTCGTCGCCGAGGGCTTCGTCGACGTGTCCACACCGCGCGCGCTCGAGCTGGCCGAGATCCCCGCACTGATCGACAGCTATCGCCAGGCCGCCGCCAACGCTCGCGCAGCCGGCTTTGACGGCGTCGAGGTGCACGCCGCCAACGGCTACCTGATCGACCAGTTCCTGCGCGACAAGTCGAACCACCGCACCGATGCATACGGCGGCAGCATCGAGAACCGTACGCGGCTGCTGTTCGAGGTGTGCGCGGCGGTGGCGCAGGAGATCGGCGCCGACCGCACCGGCGTGCGCCTGTCGCCGCTGACCACGTTCGGCGACGTCGCCGACAGCCACCCGCAGGCGCTGTTCAACCGCGCGGTGGAGCGGCTGGCCCCGCTGCAACTGGCCTACATCCACGTGATCGAGGGCGAGACCGGCGGCGACCGCCATCCGCAGCCGTTCGACTACGCCGCGATGCGCAAGCCGTTCAAGGGCGCATGGATCGTCAACAACGGCTACGACGGCGCCAGCGCGGCCGAGGTGGTGTCCAGCGGTCGCGCCGACCTGGTCGCGTTCGGCCGTCCGTTCATCGCCAACCCCGACCTGCCGCGCCGCCTGCGCGAGTGCGCACCGCTGAACCCGCTCGATGGCAACACCCTGTACGGCGGCGGTGCCCACGGTTACACCGACTACCCCGCGCTGGGCTGAACCGCTGATGCTGCGGACAGGCCGCCTGGCTTGTCCGCATCCCCGCACTGGTGCAGGCTGATGCCATGAAGCCCTCGCTCACTCCCGCCGCCGGCTCGCCGCTGTGCCTCAAGCGCCAGCTGTGCTTCGCCCTGTATGCGGCCAGCAACCAGGTCACCCGGCTGGCCCGCCCGGCGCTGGAGCAGCTGGGGCTGACCTACCCGCAGTATCTGGTGATGATGGTGCTGTGGGAGCACGCGCCGTGCACGGTGGGCGAGATCGGCGGCCAGCTCATGCTGGACTCCGGCACGCTCACGCCGCTGCTGAAGCGGATGGAAGGCAACCACCTACTCACACGCACCCGCGACGCAGCGGATGAACGCTGCGTACGCATCGCGCTGACCGCCGCAGGCCGCGCGCTGAAGCGGCGCGCCAGCAAGGTGCCCGAGCTGATGCGCTGCCAGATCGCGCTGTCCACGTCCAGTCTGGAAGCGCTGCGCGAGCAGCTGCAGGCGTTGATCGCAGCGGTGCAGCCGGCCGCCGCCGGCAACGTCGATCACTGAACATCCCGTGTCCCATAACACCATCGCCATCAACCAGCAGATGACCCGCTTCGACAGCCACACCGAGATATGGCTGTTCGGCTACGGCTCGCTCATCTACAAGGCCGACTTCGCCTGGCTCGAACGCCGCCCGGCCAGCATCCGGCACTGGGTTCGCCGCTTCTGGCAGGGTTCGCACGACCATCGCGGCACGCCCGACGCGCCCGGCCGCGTGGTCACCCTGATCGAGGAGCCCGGCGCCGTCTGCGCCGGCATGGCCTACCTGATCACGCCGGACACGCTCGCCCACCTGGACGTGCGCGAGAAGAACGGCTACCTGCGTTTTGCCACCGAGCTGAGCCTTGACGACGGCCGCCGCGTCGAGGGACTGGTTTACATTGCCACCGCCGACAACGCCGCCTTCCTCGGGCCGGCGTCCGAACGCGCAATTGCGCGGCATATCGCCCGCTCGGCCGGACCCAGCGGCCCGAACCGCGATTACCTGCTGCAGCTCGCCCACGCCCTGCGCGCGATGCAGGCCGAGGACCCGCATGTATTTGCGATCGAGCGCGAGTTGACCGGGTGGCGTACGTACCCCGCCACCCCCGGCTGAATCGTTGGCCAGCCTGCCGCCCGCATCTCCGCCGCCGGCAGCCCGCGAACAGGCGCGAAGTGTGAACGCGCGGGTGGCCCGCACCGCCCGTTTGGCATTACCTTCACCATCCATGCGCCAGATGTGTCCTGATGAAATCAAAGCACCCCATGCAGGGGGAGTACGTGGCGACCGAACTGGAGGAGCACCGCATTGATGTCGCCGAGCTGCGGGTCGGCATGTTCGTGTGCCGTCTCGATCGCCCCTGGGAGGAAACGTCGTTTCCGCTGCAGGGCGTGGATTTGCTGGGCACGGATGACATCGAGGCGATCC
>JAJZGE010000251.1 GCA_021798675.1 Pseudomonadota bacterium
GCCGCCTTCTCGCGTTCCTCTAGCTCCACCAGGTACTGGTCGGCGTGTGTCGACAGACGGCGCAGTTCGTCGAGTTCCGCGTCGTAGCCGTCGGCGATGACCCCGCCGTCGCGTTGCAGCACTGGGGGATGCTCGACGACGGCACGCTTGAGCAACGCGGCGGTTTCGGCATGGTCGCCGATGCGTTCCACCAAGGATTGCAGCAACGAAGCCGGCTCTTGTTGAAGAGCGTGGCCATGGATGGCCGCTTCTTGATCTTTGCGCTCATGGATGAGCGCACCAATAACGGGCGCCGCAAGCAGCCCATCGCGCAGCGTGGAAAGATCGCGTGGCCGCGCCGAGCGCAGCGCCACGCGGGCCAGGATGCGTTCCAGGTCGCCGATGCCCCGCAGCTTTTCGCGCAGCGCCTCGTAGCGGCGGTTGTCGATCAACGCGCCGATGGCCTGGTGACGGGCGCGCAGCACTTCGCGCGAGCGCAGCGGCCGGTTCAGCCAGCGGCGCAGCAGGCGCGCACCCATCGGCGTCACGGTTTCGTCCAGTACGCCGAGGAGGGTGTGTTCGGTGCGGCCGCTGGGATGGGTGTCGAGTTCCAGGTTGCGGCGCGTGGCGGCATCCAGCGCGATGGTTTCGCCGGCCGATTCCACCGCCATGCCGCTCAGGTGCGGCAGCGCGCTCTTCTGGGTTTCCTCGACGTAGCCGAGCAGGCAGCCGGCAGCGCCGATCGCCAGCGGCAGCTGGTCCACGCCGAAACCCCCAAGGTCGCGTGTGCCGAAGAAGCGGTTAAGCTCGCGCCGCGCCGCATCGGTCTCGAAATGCCACGGCGGCCGCTTGCGCAGGCCGGGCAGGGCGGCGACCAGCTTCGGCCAGGCCACGCTTTCGTCCACCAGGGTTTCGGCCGGTTGCAGGCGTGCCAGTTCTGCGGCCAGTGCCTCGGCGTTGGGCACCTCGCTGAGCAGGAAGCGGCCGCTGGAAAGGTCTACCCAGGCCAGGCCGTAGCCGTCCTTCGCACCGGCCGCGATCGCCAGCAGCAAGTTGTCGCGGCGCTCCTCCAGCAGCGCTGCGTCGGTCACCGTGCCCGGCGTGACCACGCGCACTACCTTGCGTTCGACGATGCCCTTGGCCAGCGCCGGATCGCCGATCTGCTCGCAGATCGCCACCGACTCGCCGAGGCGCACCAGCTTCGCCAGGTAGTTTTCCACCGCGTGGTAGGGCACGCCGGCCATCGGGATCGGCTGTCCGGCGGACTGGCCGCGCTGGGTCAGCGTGATGTCCAGCAAACGCGCCGCCTTGCGTGCGTCGTCGTAGAACAGCTCGTAGAAATCGCCCATGCGGAAGAACAGCAGCACGTCGGGGTGCGCCGCTTTCGCCGTGAGGTACTGGCGCATCAGCGGGGTGTGCAGGGAGAGATCGTCGTGGCTCATGCGTGACTGCGCGTGGGTGGAACAGGGCGACCGATCCGCGTTAACGTGCCGGTCTTGAAGTCCGGGAGTCTCGCATGGAGTTGTCGTCTGTTCCTACCGATGCCGAATTGCGCGAGCTGGCGCAAGCGGTGGCGGACGAGACGCTGCGCCAGCGGCTTATGCTGGTCACCGCGGAGTCGTGCACCGGCGGCTGGGTCGCCAAGACGCTGACCGACCTGCCGGGCAGTTCGGCCTGGTTCGACGCTGGCGTGGTCGCCTACAGCTACGAGGCCAAACAGGCGCTGCTTGGCGTCGATCCGCGCATCCTGGAGCGTGTGGGCGCGGTGAGCGAGGAGATTGCGCTCGAAATGGTGTCCGGAGCGCTGGCGCGCTTCGGCGCGGGCGTGGCGGTGGCTGTTACCGGCATCGCGGGTCCCGGCGGCGGCACGGTGGATAAGCCGGTAGGTACGGTATGGATCGCTTGGAAGCGCCGCGGCGGTTATGCGCATGCGCAGTTGTTCCGTTTCGACGGCGACCGCGAAGCGGTGCGCCGGCAGACCGTGGCCGCCGCGCTCGGCGGATTGCGGAAAACCCTGACGGAATGACGCGCCGCCCACCGGCTGGCCGGCTTGACCGGTGTGGGATACTGCTTGCTCGCCAAGATCGCAGTCCATGAGACGCGACCCCGGCATGATGCGTCCCAACCACAGCCCAACCGGAACCAAGACGATGGATGACAACAAGCGCAAGGCGCTCGCCTCCGCCCTCGGCCAGATCGAAAAACAGTTCGGCAAGGGCGCCGTCATGCGCCTGGGCGACCGCACCGACGACAACATCGAGACCGTGTCCACCGGTTCGCTGGGCCTGGATATCGCGCTGGGCGTGGGCGGCCTGCCGCGCGGCCGCGTGATCGAGATCTACGGCCCGGAATCTTCGGGCAAGACCACGCTGACCCTGCAGGTGATCGCCAACTGCCAGAAGAACGGCGGCACCGCGGCCTTCGTCGACGCCGAGCATGCGCTGGATCCAAGCTACGCCGCCAAGCTGGGCGTGAACGTGGACGACCTGCTGGTCTCCCAGCCCGACACCGGCGAACAGGCGCTGGAAATTGCCGACATGCTGGTGCGCTCGGGTGCGGTGGACGTGGTGGTGGTCGACTCGGTCGCCGCACTCACGCCCAAGGCGGAAATCGAAGGCGAGATGGGTGATTCCCACGTCGGCCTGCACGCCCGCCTGATGAGCCAGGCGCTGCGCAAGCTCACCGCCAACATCAAGAAGTCCAATTGCCTGGTCGTCTTCATCAACCAGATCCGCATGAAGATCGGCGTGATGTTCGGCAGCCCGGAAACCACCACCGGCGGCAACGCGCTGAAGTTCTACGCCTCGGTGCGCCTGGACATCCGCCGCATCGGCGCGGTGAAGAAGGGCGAGGAGGTCATCGGTTCGGAAACCCGCGTCAAGGTGGTGAAGAACAAGGTGGCGCCCCCGTTCCGTCAGGCCGAGTTCGAGATCCTCTACGGCGAGGGCACTTCGCGCGAAGGCGAGATCATTGAGCTGGGCGTGGCGCAGAACCTGATCGACAAGTCCGGCGCCTGGTACAGCTACAAGGGCGACCGCATCGGCCAGGGCAAGGAAAACGTGCGCCAGTTCCTGCGCGACAATCCGGCCATTGCCAATGAGATCGACGGCGAACTGCGCGCCCGGCTGCTGGTCAGCGGCACCGGCAAGGCCTCGGCCTCCGAGGAAGCGCTGGAAGAAGCCTGATCGCGCTGCGCCTCCCACGCGGAGGCGCTTCCTCAGTTCTCAGATACGGCGCGGCGTGGCCGCCGTGAAAAACGTGTCGCCGAGCGTGGTTCCGAATCCCTCGGCACCGCCTGTTCGTAGTCCCGGCGGATTGAACCAGGCCATTTCTCTTGGTTCCTTCTCTATTGCGCCAGCAAAGAGAAGGAACTCGGGCGCCGGCAGGCGAGCCAGCGTGCGGCAAACGCCAAGTCTGGCAACAGGGCAAGCTTCCATGAAGCGCAAGCAGGGCGACAACACGGACAAACCGCGCCTCTCCGCCTACGACAAGGCCCTGGGCCTGCTGGCTCGCCGCGAGCAGTCGAGACGCGAGCTGCGCCGCAAGCTCGACCAGGGCGGCTACGCCAGCGAGGAATCCGACGCGGCGCTGGCCAGGCTCGGCGAGCAGCGCTATCAGGACGACGAACGCTTCGCTGCCATGCTCCTGCGCAATCGTGCTTCGCAGGGCTATGGTCCCGCGCGCATCCGCATGGAACTCAAGACCCACGGTCTCACGGATGCGGCGATCCGCCTTCTGCTGGACGAGTCCGAGGTGGACTGGCAGGCCAATGCCGTAGCCCAATTGCGTCGCCGCTTCGGCGGCAAGCCTGCCGCGGATCGTGCGGAGCAGGGCAAGCGGGCGCAATTCCTGTTGCGGCGCGGTTTCGCCGCCGCCACGGTAAGATACGCAACCCACGCCGAAGTGGACGAGGCCGACGAGGAAAGTTGATCGCGGCGGAGTAGCGGCGTGCCTCCCGCAGCCATTGCCGCCACGCATGAAAACCGCCGATATCCGCTCCGCCTTCCTCGACTTCTTCCGCGCGAAGGGTCACACCATCGTGCCGTCAGCATCGTTGGTGCCGGCCAGCGACCCGACCCTGCTGTTCACCAACTCGGGCATGGTGCCGTTCAAGAACGTGTTCCTGGGCAGCGAGAAGCTGCCCTACGTGCGCGCGGCCGACGTGCAGCGCTGCCTGCGCGCGGGCGGCAAGCACAACGACCTGGATGCGGTGGGCTACACCGCGCGCCACCACACCTTCTTTGAGATGCTGGGCAACTGGTCGTTCGGCGACTACTTCAAGCGCGAGGCCATCACCTGGGCGTGGGAGCTTCTGACCGGTGTGTTCAAGCTGCCGGCCGAAAGGCTGTGGGTCACCGTCTACCACACCGATGACGAGGCCTACGACATCTGGCACAGGGAAGTCGGCGTGCCCGCCGAGCGCATCGTGCGCATCGGCGACAACAAGGGCGCGCCGTTCGCCTCCGACAATTTCTGGCAGATGGCCGATACCGGTCCCTGCGGTCCGTGCACC
>JAJZGE010000252.1 GCA_021798675.1 Pseudomonadota bacterium
CCGATCTCGCTGGGGCCGCTGCTGGCGCAGCTGGCCGCGCGCTACGGCGTGGCCGCCGAGCTGCACGCGCTGGGCCGGGTGGTGCTGGACGAGCACGGCGCGCTCGGCGCGCCGGCCGTCACGCTGCACTGAGAGGTTGTGACTATTCAACCTCTCAGGCCGGCCAAGGATGGCCGGTCGCGGACCGGGTACGCCAGTGCCCGATTCGCGTGAGCGAGTCCGGACATGCGCCGGACTGGCGATGGAAGAAAACCACAGGAAGTGGTTTTCTTCACAAGCGCTGAGCGGCCGAGAAAGTCTGCGTGCTCAACCGGCGTTGCCGTCCGGCGCGGCGCGCTCGTCGAGGCCGCCTTCGTACATCCAGTAATGGCAGCGCTGCATGCCGAGTTCGGCATAGGTGGCCTGCGCGCGCAGGTTTTCGGTTTCCACGTACAGCCGCAGACCCACCGCGGCCGACGCGCGGGCACGCTGTGCGACCTCGGCGTGCAGCGCGCGGAACACGCCGCCGCGGCGCGCCGCCGGGATCACGTAGACGCTCTGGATCCACCAGAAATCGCCGCAGCGCCAGTCGCTCCACTCGTAGGTGACCAGCAGGCTGCCAACCGCCACGCCGTCGCGCTCGGCAATCAGGTAAAAGCCTCGCTGCGGCTGCGCGAACACGCCGGCGATACCGCGTTCGAGCCGCGCCGGTTCGAGCTGCTTGCGCTCGGTCTCCCACGCCATCGCGGCATTCCAGCGCAGCAGCTCGGGGAGGTCGGCGGGTACGGCGGCGCGGATCAGCAGCGTGGACACGGGAACTCCAGCAGGCGAGGACGATGCCTCGCATCCTAGCGCGCAGCCTTCACATGCGCTGGCGTACCGTGGCGCAGGCACCGGCCGCAGTCTGGGTGCGCGTGACCGGCCTCCGGCGGCGCCCGACGGCCGCCAGCGCATCGTCCCTGCCGAAGGAAAGTCAGCTCTTGGATATCGGAAGCACCCTGGACCAGCTCAAGCTGCGCCGCCTGCAGGCATTCCGCCGCCGCCGCGCTGCGGCCCGCGGCAAGCCCGAGCAGGAGCCCGCGCTGCGCTCGGAGCTGTTCAGCGCCGAGCAGATGGAGCAGCACGGTCACACCCTGGCCAGTCAGCATCGGCTGAGCGCGCGTGCCAGCGGCAACCCCCTGCTGGCGCGGCTGGCCGACAACGAGGCGGTGCTGATCCACGCCTGCGAGCGGCTCACCGTGGCGACCCGGCTGAAGCGGCGGATCACGCCGGCGGCCGAGTGGCTGCTGGACAACTTCTACCTGATCGAGGAGCAGATCCGAATCGCCCGCCGGCATCTGCCGCAGGGCTACAGCCGCGAGCTGCCGCGGCTGGAAAACGGCCCGTCGGCTGGCCTGCCGCGGGTCTACGACATCGCGCTGGAAATCATCTCGCACGGCGATGGCCGCGTCGGCACCGGCAGCCTCGGCCGCTTCGTGAGCGCCTACCAGACGGTCAGCCCGCTGAAGCTGGGCGAGCTGTGGGCGATTCCGATCATGCTGCGGCTGGCACTGATCGAGAACCTGCGCCGGGTCGCCGCGCGGGTGATGGCCGACTGGCGCGCGCGCGGCAAGGCGGCGCGCTGGGCCGATGCGATGACCGCCACCGCCGAACGCGACCCCAAGAGCGTGGTGCTGGTGGTGGCCGACATGGCGCGCTCCAATCCGCCGATGAGCGGCCCGTTCGTCGCCGAGATGGCACGCCGGCTGCAGGGCCAGAGCCCGGCGCTGGCGCTGCCGCTGAGCTGGATCGAGCAGCGGCTGGCCGAATCGGGCCAGAGCATCGCGCATCTGGTGCAGCTGGAGGCGCAGCAGCAGGCCGCCAGCCAGGTCTCGATCAGCAACAGCATCGCCAGCCTGCGCGCGCTGTCGGCGATCGACTGGCGCGATTTCGTCGAGCACACCAGCCTGGTCGAGCAGCGCCTGCGCGAGGATCCGGCCGGCGTCTACGCCGCGATGGATTTCGCCACCCGCGACCATTACCGCCACGTGGTGGAGGCGCTGGCACGCACGCACCGGCTGGCCGAGCCGGCGGTAGCCGACGCGGTGATCGAGCTGTGCCGGCGGCAGGCAACCGCAGCAACCGCGCTGCCGCAACACGTCGGCTTCTATCTGATCGACGTCGGCCGGCGCGCGCTGGAGCAGCATCTGGGCGTGCGCCCGGGCGCGGTCGAAACGCTGCGCCGACTGTTCGACCGCGCGCCGCTGCCGATCTACCTGGGCCTGCTGGCGCTGCTCACCTTCGCCTTTGCGCGGCCGCTGATCCTGGAGGCCGCGCATGCCGGGCTGTCGCCCTGGGCGCTGGCCGGCGTCGCGATTCCGGCCATCATCCTGGCCAGCCAGCTGGGACTGAGCCTGCTCAACTGGCTGGCCACGCTGACGGTGTCGCCGCAACGGCTGCCGCGGATGGACTATTCGGACGGCATCCCGGCTGCCGCGCGCACACTGGTGGCGATCCCCAGCCTGTTCGCCAGCGCGCAGGACATCGAGGATCTGATGGAGGCGCTCGAAGTGCGCTTCCTCGGCAACCGCGACGAGCACCTGCACTTCGCCCTGCTGACCGATTTCACCGACGCCGCCACGCAGACGCTGCCCGGCGACGAGGCGCTGCTGCAGCTGGCGCAGCGGCGCATCGAAGCGCTCAACACGCGCTACGCGAGCGCGCACACCGACCGCTTCTTCCTGCTGCACCGGCCACGCCGGTGGAACGCCACCGAGCAGTGCTGGATGGGCCACGAGCGCAAGCGCGGCAAGCTGGCCGACCTCAACGCACTGCTGCGTGGCCACGGCGCCGAGCACTTCATGCGCATCGTGGGCGACCTGGCGGCGCTGCCGCCGGTGCGGTACGTGATCACCCTGGACACCGATACCGAGCTGCCGCGCGACGCCGCGCAGGAGTTCGTCGGTGCGCTCGACCATCCGCTCAACCGCGCCGTGTACGACCCGGCGCGCGGCCGCGTGGTGAGCGGTTACGGCATCCTGCAGCCGCGCGTGGGGATCAGCCTGCCCAGCACCGCACGCTCGCGCTATGCGCAGCTTTATGGCAGCGACGCCGGCATCGATCCGTACACGCAGATGGTCTCGGACGTCTACCAGGACGTGTTCCACGAGGGCTCGTTCATCGGCAAGGGCATCTATGACGTCGATGCGTTCGAGCTCAGCCTGCACGACCGTTTTCCGCCAAACCGCATCCTCAGTCACGACCTGGTCGAGGGCTGCCACGCCCGCGCGGGGCTGCTCAGCGACGTGCAGCTGTACGAGGAATACCCGGCCCGCTACAGCGCCGACGTGCGCCGGCGCCATCGCTGGATCCGCGGCGACTGGCAGCTGCTGCCGTGGCTGCTGCCGTGGGCACCGACCGCGCGCGAGGGCTGGCGCAGGAACGCGCTGACCGCGCTGTCGCGCTGGAAGATTCTCGACAACCTGCGCCGCAGCCTGGTGCCGACCTCACTGCTGCTGCTGCTGATCACCGGCTGGCTGCGGCTGCCGACGGCGCTGTCGTGGATGCTGGCCGTGCTGGCGATGGTGCTGATTCCACCGCTGCTGGCGGCGCTGCTCGACCTGGTGCAGAAGCCACCCGAGGTGCAGCTGGACCAGCACCTGCGCGGCGCGGTGCGCGCCGCCGGCCAGCACCTGGCGCGGATGGCGCTGGCGCTGGCATGGCTGCCGCACGAGGCGCAGTACAGCCTCGATGCGATCGTGCGCACGCTGTGGCGCATTGCAGTCAGCCAGCGTCGGCTGCTGCAGTGGCAAACCTCCAGCGAGGTGCAGCGGCACAGCAGCAATGCGCCCGCCGCGCTGTGGCGGCTGATGTGGATCGGCCCGCTGCTGGCGCTGCTGCTCGGCGCCGCGCTGGCCTGGCAGCGGCCGCTGGTGCTGCTGCTGGCCGCACCGCTGCTGCTGTTGTGGCTGCTGTCGCCCGGCATCGCGTGGTGGATCAGCCAGCCGCGGGTGCCGCGCGCGTTTGCGCCGACGGCGGCGCAGCTGGGCTTCCTGCGTGCGCTGGCGCGGCGCACCTGGGCCTTCTTCGATACCCACGTTGGCGCCGCCGATCACTGGCTGCCGCCGGACAACCTGCAGGAACAGCCGGCGCCGGTGCTGGCCCACCGCACCTCGCCGACCAACATCGGGCTGGCGCTGCTGGCCAACCTCGCCGGGCACGACTTCGGCTATCTCGGCAGCGGCCGATTGCTGGAGCGCACACGCCAGACGCTGGCCAGCATGCAGGCGCTGCCGCGCCACCGCGGCCACTTCTACAACTGGTACGACACACAGACCCTGCAGCCGCTGGCGCCGCTGTACGTGTCGGCGGTGGACAGCGGCAACCTCGCCGGCCATCTGCTGACGCTGCGGCCCGGACTGCTGGCGCTGCTTGACGAGCCGGTGTTCCAGCCGCGCGTGCTGCAGGGACTGCTCGATACGCTCGGCGTGCTGCGCGAGTCGCTCGGTGACGCCCACGCCGGTG
>JAJZGE010000253.1 GCA_021798675.1 Pseudomonadota bacterium
GGTAGCTCGGCAGCCGCTGGGCGCGGGCGATGCCCAGTATGCGCACCCGTCCGGCCTGCATGAACGGCACCGGTTGCCCGGCCGCATCGGTCAGCGCACGCGCCAGCGGATGCGAGCTTTGGCGTGCCAGCGCGGCGGCCAACGCGAGCACCGCGTCGCGCGTATCGCCGCGCAGCGGTTCGATGCCGGACAGCTCGAGCCGCGGCACGCCCAGCGTACCGGTCTTGTCGAACAGCACGGTGTCCACCCGTGCGAGACGGGCGAGCGCGCCGGCGTCGGTTACCAGCACGCCGTGGCGTGCCAGTGCGGTAAGCCCCCGGCTGAGGGCGGCGGGGGCCGCCAGCGCGAAGGCGCAGGGGCAGGCCACCACCAGTACGGCGAGCGCGGCGTCGAAAGCGCGGGCAGGATCAGCCAGCAGCCAGCCGATGGCGGTGAGCGAGGTGAGCGCCAGCACGCGCAGCACGAAGCGGGTGGCGTCGCGGTCGCCGCCGGCGTCGCAGCGGCGCGCCCCGCGTGCCCGCGCGGCGAGCGCGCCGATGCGCGCGACGGTTGTGGCGGCGCCACTGTGTTCCACGCGCAGGACCACCGGGCCGTCCAGCAGGACGCTGCCGGCCACCAGTGGCTCGCCGCGACGACGCAGCACGGGATGCGATTCGCCGCTGAGCAGGGCTTCGTCCAGCCGTGCGGCTTCCGACTCCAGCACGCCGTCGGCAGGCACGCCGGCGCCTTCGGCGACGTGCACGCGATCATCCGCATGCAACGCCAGCGCGGGCACGGTCTCCAGCGTGCCGTCGGCGCGGATCCGCTGCGCCAGCAGGGGCGCGGCGTCGATGACTGCATCGGCCTGCGCGTTGCCACGATGGCGCGCACGCAGTTCCATGTAGCGTGCGGCCAGCAGCAGGAACACGAACATGCCCACCGAGTCGAAGTAGACCTCGCCCGCATTGCGCACGGTGTCGAATGCGCTGGCGAGGAACACCAGCGCCAGCGCGAGCGCCACCGGCAGGTGGATGCCGAGGCGGCGTTCGCGCAACTCGTGCCAGGCGCCGGCGAAGAACGGCTGCGCGGAGTAGGCCACCAGCGGGATCGCGGTGAGGAAGCCGAGCCAGCGGAACAGGCCACGCGTGGTGAAGTCCACGAAATCCACCGCGCCGAGGTAGATCACCAGGGCGTAGGCCATCACCTGCATCATGCACATGCCGGCAACCAGCAGGCGCTTCAGCGCGTCGTGCAGCTCGGCGGCGCGGGCCGCGTCGGTATCGTCGTGCGGCACGGGCTGGGCCGGGCAGTGCATCGCGGCACAGCATTCGAGCAGCGCGTCCAGCGGCAGCCTGTGGCCGTCCCACACCACACGCAACCGCCGCGCCGCGGGCAGGATGGCCACCCGCTGCACGCCGGGCAGGGCGCGGATCGCCTGTTCCAGTGCCAGCGCGCGGCGTGGCTCGCCCAGCGCCTCCACCCGCAGCGCTGCCTCGCTGCGGCCGTCACGACGGGGACGCAGCACCTGGGCCAGCAGCAGCGGATGGTCCCAGACGGCTTGTGCGTTCATCGCGAAGCAGGATGGCTGCTGCGCGCGCTGGCAGGCACGCCGAACACGGCGTGCGCCGTCTGCAGCGGGACGTCGGCGCTGCGCATGCTCGCCACGATGATCCACACGCAGCCCAGCATCGACACCACGAAGACCGCGATGCCCAGCCACAGCACCGGCTGGTGGTACCAACGTACGCCGGGGTCAGTCGTTGGCGCCGACATCGGGGTGCGCCAGATGGTAGACGTAGGCCGCCAGCACGTGGATCTGCCCCTCGTCGAGGCGCCTGTCCCAGTTCGGCATGTGGCCCTGGCGGCCGTCGTGGATGGTGGTCTCGATATCGGCCAGGCTGCCGCCGTGCAGCCAGATGTGGTCGGTGAGGTTGGGGGCGCCCAGCGCCTGGTTGCCCTTGCCTCCGGGGCCATGGCAGGCCGCGCAGGTCGTCTTGAAAATCGGCTCGGCGGCGGCCGCCATCTTTGCGTCGTGTGGCGAACCGGACAGGCTCAGGACGTACTGCGCGAGGTTCTTCACGTTCTGCTCGCCGAGGCTGGCCCAGGGCGGCATCACGCCGGCGCGGCCGTTGCGGATCGAGGTGGCGATGTCCTTGCCGGTGCCGCCGTAGAGCCAGTCGTCGTCGGTGAGGTTGGGCGCGCCCAGCCGCTGGTTGCCCTTGCCGCTGCGCTGGTGGCAGGCCGCACAGTTGTCCTCGAACAGGCGCTGGCCCAGTTGCCGCGCGGCGGGATCGCCGGCGAGCTGCTCGGGCGTGTAGAGCATGAAGCGCTGCATCAGAGGCTCCAGCCTCGCCGCGTTGCTGGCCTGGTCGCGTGCCAGTTCGCCATGCGAGGTCCAGCCCAGCGAGCCCTTGTGGCTGCCGAAGCCCGGATACAGCACCAGGTAGATCAGGGCGACGCCGAACATCCCGCCAGACAGCACCAGCCACCATGTTGGCAGCCGGCGCACGCCTTCGCGCAGCACGCCATGCGCCCAGACGTGGCCGCTGGTCCCGTCGGGCCGGGTGGGGATCTTCGCGCGCGGCCCCCACAGATACAGGAAGAACGCGATGCCCAGGTTCAGCACCACCAGGAACATCACCCACAACGACCAGCCGGCGCTCATGGCGTTTCCTCCAAGGTGGCGCCGGCAGCGGACAGGTCGTCCTCCTGCATTGGCAGCTGCGCCATCCGGTCGAACACCGGCTTGTGGTACTTGCGCCAGGCCCAGACCCAGATGCCGATGAAGCTCAGCATCATCAGCACGATCATCACGCCGGCCAGTTGGCCCCACAGCGGACTCATGGCGCACCTCCGTCGTTGGCCGGCACCCCGTCCGCGACGGTCGGCTCGTTCTTGATGCCCAGGCCCTGCAGGTAGGCGATCAGCGCGTCCATCTCGGTCTTGCCCTTGACGGCCCCCGGGGCGGCGGCAATGTCGGCGTCGCTGTACGGGTCACCCAGCCTGCGCAGCACACGCATGCGCGCCTGGATATCAGCGCCGTCGATGCTGGCCGTGGCCAGCCACGGGTAGCCCGGCATGTTGGATTGCGGCACCACGCTGCGCGGGTTCATCAGGTGCATGCGCTGCCAGTCGTCGGAATACTTGCCGCCCACGCGGGCGAGGTCGGGACCGGTGCGCTTGGAGCCCCACTGGAACGGCCGGTCGTAGACCGATTCCTCGGCGGTGGAATAGTGGCCATAGCGTTCGGTCTCGAAGCGCAGCGCACGGATCATCTGCGAGTGGCAGAGGTAGCAGCCCTCGCGCACGTAGACGTCGCGGCCGGCCAGCCGCAACGGGTCGTAGGGATGCACGTTCGGCGGTGCCTTGAGCGCATGCGCCTCGACGAACAGCGGGGTGATCTCGGCCAGGCCGCCCAGCGAGACCATGATCGCGATGCCCACGCCGAGCAGCCCGGCGTGCTTCTCGATCGCTTCGAAATGCCTGTAGGCCATGAGGTCAGCTCTACTTGAAGAGTGCGGCCATGGACGGCCGCGGTTGGACTGGCGGGATCGAGTCGCCTTTCCGCAGCCGGAACCCGGTCGAAGCAGCGATCACGGACGAGCGCAGAAGGTGAACCCGTGCGGCCATGGACGGCCGCGGTTGGACTGGCGGGATCGGGTTGCCTTTCCGCAGCGGGAACCCGGTCAACGCAGCGGTCACGGAAGAGCGCATCAGGCAGCCGCCAGCGGGGCCGGGACCTGGTGCGGCTCCGGCTCGGGGATCGGCACCGGGATCGGCTTGATGAGGCGGGCACGGGCGTCGGCGGCGGTATGCCACAGGTTCCATGCCATCACCCACATGCCGGCGACGATCAGCACGCCGCCGAACCAGCGGATCAAGTACATCGGCTTGACGGCGATCAGGCTGTCCAGGAACCCGTACTTCAGCGAGCCGTCGGGCAGGGTGGCGCGCCACATCTCGCCTTCGGTGATGCCGGCGGCCCACATCGCGCAGACGTAGAGCAGGGTGCCGGCCATGTGCAGCCAGAAGTGCAGGTTCATGCTGCGGACCGAGTGCATCGCCGGGCGACCCAGCGCTCGCGGAGCCATCGCGTACAGCGAGCCGATGGTGATCATCGCCACCCATCCCAGCGAGCCGGAGTGCACATGGGCGATGGTCCAGTCGGTGTAGTGCGAGAGCGAGTTGACGGTCTTGATCGCCATCATCGATCCCTCGAAGGTGGCGGCGGCGTAGAACACCAGCGCCATCACCATGAACTTCACCGCCGGGTCGCTCTTCACCTTGTGCCAGGAACCGTTGAAGGTGAGCAGACCGTTCGCTGCCGAACCCCAGCTCGGCATCAGCAGGACCAGCGAGAACGCCATGCCCACCGACTGCACCCAGTCGGGCAGCGCGGTGTACATCAGGTGGTGTGAGCCGGCCCACATGTAGACCGAGATCAGTGCCCAGAAATTGACGATGGAGAAGCGGTAACTCCACAGCGGCT
>JAJZGE010000254.1 GCA_021798675.1 Pseudomonadota bacterium
CCCGGCCAGGGCGGCATGGGCATGATGCAAATGATGATGGAGCAGATGGTGCAGCATCAGAACGCCATGCGTGGTCCTGGCCGTTGAAGCCACCCAAAGGCGCGTCCTGCCGCCGACCGACAGCCGTCGTGTCGCCGTTGTCGAAGATTCTTGAGGGTCAGCCGACGTCGAATAAAGTGCATCGATGAAGGGCTGCGAGATCTCCGATAGGGCATGCTGCCGGATAGCCGGCTTGGCTGTTCGGAAGCTCTTTCTGCCTCCGCGGTACTGACGATGAAGAAGCCGATTGATCAGATCGCTCCGACAAAGAAACGACGCCCGCATCGACGATGTGGGCGCCGTTTTTGAGCGCAAGGCAAGTTACTGCGTGCTTTTTTCGTTGTTCGCGCTGGCGTAGACCTGATCGGCCCACTGGGTGGCGTTGAGGTAGACCGCGGCCAGGCGCTGGATGCGCTGGGCCGGCACCTGGGCGCTGGTCAGCTCGTTGGCTTCCCACGCGAGGATCTGCTGCAGGATGGTGGCGAACGGGCCGCCGCGACCGGTCAGGGCGTCGCTGATCTCGGGCACCAGGCGCAGGTGCGTCAGCAGGAACTCCATCGGCGCGCACATCAGCGTATCCAGCAGCGAGAACAGGCCGACCGTGAAGGCCATTTCCGCGCTGCCGTGCGGCATACCCTCGGCCAGCTGCTCGCACATGTGGGCACGGATCAGGGCGGCGCGCAGCAGCTCCGGCGGGCGATCGTCCATGCTGCACATGGCCATGGTGTCGACCCAGTTGCGCATGCGGGTGACGCCGAAGAAGATCGCCGCCTGCTGCACGGATTTCAGCTGCCGCGGCAACGCGAAGTAAGCCGAATTGACACAGCTGAGCAGCTTGTAGCTGAGCACGGCATCGTCGCGGACGATGTTGCCCAGCTCGACCGGGCCGGGGTTGCTCTCGTGCAACACGCCCATCAGGCGCAGCAGGCTCAGGCGATTGGCCGTCAGCACCGGAACCTCTACTGGCTGCGGCACCAGCAGGTAGCGACCCTGCACCGCTTCGATCGGCAAGGTGAGGCAGCGCTCGTAGGTGGCGTTGTCGTCGACGTGGCCGGCCACCACGTTGAGCCCGCGATTGTGCAGCTGCCCGACGCGCTTGGCGAGCAGCTCCGGAGACAGCTGGCTGGCGTCGAGCCGCACCAGCTGAACCATCTGCAGCAGCACTTCCAGTGGCTGGCTGTTGCCGAAGTCCTGCTCGCCAAGGTCGAGGATGAACTGGCAGCCGCGGTGCGCCATGGACTGCAGGCGCTGCATCAAGGCGGAGTCCTCGGCGACATGCGGCTGCAGCACCACGCCCAGGCGGGGCTGGTGCAGCAGGACGTCGGAGTCCTCGGGCAGCAACTCGGCCGGCAGGTTCAGGAAGGCGCGGTTGCCGCGAACCAGGCGGGTCAGGGCGCCGTCGGTGATCATCCCGAGCACGCTCTGCAGCAGCGACTTGTCGTCGCCGCTCTCGCGCGGGAAAAGGATTTCGTAGGCGTACAGCTCACGCTCGCGGTTGAGCAGCGGAACGCGCAGCACGGGCAACGGCGGGGCGGCGTTCTCGTAGAGGCTGGATTTGCGGGCGGCGGTGTCGGGGGCGGCGGAGGTAGGGGAGGAACTCATGATCGGTCCGGCATCGCATGTGACGGTGGGGCGGGCCGCGACGATCGTCCCGCCGGGGAAGCCTCCGCGGGTGCGGATGGCGCTTGCTTCAATTCGACGTCACGCCGCCGCAAGCGGGCGTGAACGCGGGCTGGCATGCAGCTCGCCGCTGCGGTCGTAAAGTCCGTTGTTGTCGTCCGTGCCCCTGAGCACGGCCAGAGCCTGGCGCACCCAGTGCAGGCGCTGGCTGACGATTCCGCCATTGCGCTGGTTCAGCTGCTGGCAGTGCCGCAGCGACTGTTCGATGGCCGACCACGTGCGATCCGGCGTGGCCTGGAGCTGTGGCTGGGGCTGGAGCAGCAGGCGGCGCTCGGCGTCGAGCTGCTCCAGTTGCTGCATCAAGGCCTGTTTGCGCGCGCCCGCATGGTCGAGTGCCTCGATATCGCCTTGGCCGAGGGCAGCGTGCTCGGCCTCGAGCACCTGCGTGAGCAGGTCGAGCGCCAGGCGCATGTCACCCTGCACGGCTGCGAGGGCGTCAATGCACTCCTGGCGCAGCGGCGGGCTCATGCCTTGCCCGGGCCGCCCAACTGGCGTTCCATGGAGATCAGGCCGTTGGCGATGCGTCCGGCGTCGATCTTGTAGCTGCCGTTGGCCAGTGCCTTCTGCACTTTCTCCACGCGTTGCGCATCGATGGCGCTGGCGCTGGAGCTGCCACGAGCCGCTTCCTGCAGTGCCTTGGCCGAATCGGTCAGCTTGAGCTGGTCGCCGGTCTTGGCAGCGGGCACGCCGGCGCCTGCGGTGGCGGAGGCATCGGCGGCCTGGTTGCCGCCAGTCTGGCTGGAAGCTTGCGGGAGCTTCGGCAGTCCGCTGTTGGAAATGGTCGTATTCATGCGTCCGTTCTCATGCAAGTGTGGCCCTGTGAGTACAGCATCGGCGTGATCCGCAGAAACTTTAGGGGCTGTGAAAGAAATGTGGAAGCTGCCCCCGGCTTCATGGCAGGGCCTGCACCACGCCGGGGGCGTCGACCATGGCGTCGACCACCCTGCCCGAGCTCTGGTTGCGCACGCGCAGGCGGGCCCCGTCGTCGCCGCTGCCCAGCGCGATGCCGTCGGCGCGGACCACGATGCCCCCCATGTTGGCCACCAGCACCACGTGGTCGCCGGCGCTCACCATGTTGCGGCCGGCGAGCATGAACGGCGTGACCACGCTGCCGCTGGGCAGGGCGCGGGCGAGGGTGCGTCCTTCGGCCTGCCGTAGGTCCTCGAGGTAGCCGTAGCCCAGCCGGGTCACGTCGCGCTGCTCGAGATGCACGTCCCCCGGGCGCAGGCCGTCGCCGCGCATCAGCGGGCGGTTGGTGACCAGCACCGGGCGATACAGCTGCAGGCTCACCTGGATGCGCACGATCCAGCCCCCGGGCTGCGGGCACTGCACCGGGACGCTGATGACCGGGGCCGGGCGCACCGCGTCGCTCAGCATGGAGCGTGGCGGCACGGCGCAAGGTGCGAGGTGCAGGCGCGGGTCGAGCGGCATGGCCTTCGCCACCACGCGGCTGCCCGGCATCTCGAAGCGGGCCAGCACGGCTTGCCTGGCAATGCCGGTGAGCGACCCGGTGGCGAGGCAGCTGCCCGACCACATCAGTGCGATCCCGGCCAGGGCGAGCAAGCGACCGGTGCTGGCGCGCTTCGGGTTCATGCGTCCGCCAGCAACTTGTCGAGCTGCCCGAGCAGGGCCTCGCGGGAGGACTCGATCTGCGGTGCGAGCGTCGCGGCCTGCCCGGCTTCGCCGTTGCACAGCAGCGCGACGAAGCGATCGCCCTGTTCGCACAGCTGCTTGCCGGCTTCGACCAGGCCGCCGGCTGCCGGCCGCCCCGACTGCGACCCGCCCAGTCGCTCGGCGCTGGCACGGAGCGCATGGCTGTCGAACCAGCGCCGATCGAGCGCGGCCGGCTCCGCCAGTGCCAGTTCGACCGCCAGGCGCAGGTTGAGCGAAGCCTCGCGCAGGGTCAGGCTGAGGCTGCCGGTGTCCTTGCCGCTGATGCCCTCCAGCCAGTCCAGGCTCAGTCGGTGGGAGAGCAGGGCGGCGCGCTGCAGGGAGTCGGACTGGCGTCGCGCTTCGCCCGCGCGGCGTTGCAGGGCGCCGAGCGCGGCCTGCACGTTGGTGGCGCGCGTGTGCTGGGCGTCGTGGTTCTGTTGCAGCTTCTGCACCCGGTCCGTGGCCGTGCGCAAGGCCTGGCTGCCGGATTCCAGCGTGGTGCCCGATTGCGCGGCGCCAGCCTGGGCGCGCTCGAGCTGCTGCAGGCTGTGCTGCACGTCGCCGTTCAACTGGGTGGAGAAGTCACCGATGGAAACGGTGACATTCTCGATTTCGCCGGTGGTAAGCGCGGTTTTCTCGGCCAGCTGCTTGACCTCGTCGGCGACCACGGCGAAGCCGCGGCCGGCCTCGCCGGCGCGCGCGGCCTCGATCGCCGCGTTCAGGGCCACAAGATTGGTCTGGTGGGCGATTTCCTGCACGGAGGAGGTGAGCTTGCGGATCTGCTCCACCTGCTCGGCCAGCTTGCTCTGGTTGCGGTTCATGGCGGCAAGCGCGCTGCGCAGCAGCCGCAGCTGGCCGTCGAGCTCGCTCACCGAGCTGCCGCCGCTCTGGCTGGCCTTGCTTGCCTGCTCCAGCTCGGCCGCGACCTGCTGCAGGGCCGTCGAGATGCTGGCGCTACCCTCCGTCAAGCGATCGACGCTGCTGCGGCCCTCGGCCGCGGCCTTGTCCATGGCGGTCTGTTCGCGCGCAAGCTGCTGCACGGCGCTCAGCACCAGGCTCTGCTGTTCCACGGCCTGCAGAG
>JAJZGE010000255.1 GCA_021798675.1 Pseudomonadota bacterium
CCTGCGCGAGATCGCCGACTACTTCGCCGCGCAGCAAGTGCCGTATGCGCGTTCGCCGCTGCCGTCCCTGCCCGCGCGGACGCTGCAACGCGGCGAGCAACTGGTCATGCAGGGTGATCCTGCACGCGGCGTCCCGGCCTGCTCGCGCTGCCATGGCAGCCAGCTCACCGGCGTGCAGCCGGACATCCCGGGGCTGGTGGGCCTGCCGTACGACTACATCAGCGCCCAGCTCGGCGCGTGGCGCACGCACACGCGCGCCACCGTGGCGCCGGATTGCATGGCCGAGGTGGCGGGCCGCCTGGGCCCGTCCGACATCACTGCCGTGGCGGCATGGCTGTCCAGCCGCGAGCTGCCCGCCGACATGCACGCGCAACCGGCCGGCAGCGTACAGCCGCCGCTGCGCTGCGGTGTGCTGGCGGGCAACGCTTCAGGTACTTGAGCCGTCCTGCGCGTCGGGTCGTTGCGATCCGGTCGGCACCTGCAGGCTTGCAGCGGCCGCTTGGGCATGTGGCCGAGCCGGGCGACCCGGTGCGGCACTGGAGCAGGCGTGCGCGTTTCGGTGGGGCAGGGGCGTCGACCTGCGATAATGCCGCGATGACCTCCCTGTCCTTCGATCTGCTCGCCACCGATGGCGCCGCACGCCGCGGCCGCCTCTCCTTTCCCCGCGGCACGGTGGAGACGCCGGCCTTCATGCCGGTGGGCACCTACGGCTCGGTCAAGGCGATGACGCCGCGCGACGTGCGCGAGACGGGCGCCGAGATCATCCTGGGCAATACCTTCCACCTCTACTTGCGGCCCGGCCTGGAGATCGTGGAGAAGTTCGGCGGGCTGCACCGCTTCATCGGCTGGGACAAGCCCATCCTCACCGACTCTGGCGGCTTCCAGGTGTTCTCGTTGGCGCACCGGCGCAAGCTCACCGAGGAAGGCGTGACCTTCGCCTCGCCGGTGGACGGCTCCAAGGTGTTCCTGTCGCCCGAGGTGTCGATGCAGATCCAGCGCACGCTGGATTCCGACATCGCGATGATCTTCGACGAGTGCACGCCGTACCCGGCTACGGAGAAAGTGGCGTCCGACTCGATGGAACTGAGCCTGCGCTGGGCCGAGCGCTCGCGCCGCGCCTTCGACGACCTGAAGAACCCCAACAACCTGTTCGGCATCGTGCAGGGCAGCGTGTACGAGCCGTTGCGCCGGCGCTCGGCCGAGCGGCTGGTGGAGATCGGCTTCGACGGTTACGCGGTGGGCGGCCTGGCCGTGGGCGAGCCGGAGGAGGCGCGCAACCACACGCTGGATTTCACCGTCGACCTGCTGCCGCAGGACAAGCCGCGCTACCTGATGGGCGTGGGCCGGCCCGAGGACATCGTGGCGGCGGTGTGCCGCGGCATCGACATGTTCGACTGCGTGATGCCCACCCGCAACGCGCGCAACGGCTTCCTGTTCACCGCCGAGGGCACGCTGCGCATCCGCAACGCGAAATTCGCCGACGACATCCGGGTGATCGAGGAGGGCTGCGACTGCCATGCCTGCGCCAACGGCTTCAGCCGCGCCTACCTGCGCCACCTCGATCGCTGCAACGAGATCCTCGGCAGCCAGCTCGCCACCATGCACAACCTCCGCCACTACCAGCGACTGATGGCGGGCCTGCGTGCGGCGATCGCGGCGGGATGCCTGCAGGATTTCGTGACGGAGTTCCATGCGCGCCGGCAGGGGGCGGGTGCAATGGCCTGAGGTTCCTGCTGCGCCGGCCGCAAGCGGCGGCGGGGCTAGGTGCGCGGTGTGCCGTGCGGCGGCCGGGAACGCATGGCATAATCCAAGATCTTTTATCGGGCGTTCAGCGGAAATCCCTGCTGGCGCCATAACTTGCGAGACGAACCGATGAGTCTTCCGATGTCTATCACGCTGGCCCAGGCGGCTGCGCCGCAGGGTGGCGGCCTGTCCATGATCATCATGATGGTGGTGCTGTTCGGCCTGATGTATTTCATGATGATCCGCCCGCAGATGAAGCGGCAGAAGGAACACCGCACGATGGTCTCCGCCCTCGCCAAGGGCGACGAGGTGGTCAGCAACGGTGGCCTTGCCGGTCGCGTGGAGGAGGTGGGCGAGACCTTCATCACCATCGAGATCGCGCCGAACGTGAAGGTGAAGCTGCAGAAGGGCGCGGTGTCCCAGGTGCTGCCCAAGGGCTCGCTCAAGTCCGCCTGAGCCGCATGGCTTGGGATGCAGGCTTATACGAACAGTGCGGTCATGGATGGCCGCTTCTCGACCTTCGCGGTCACGGATGATCGCAAAACAAACCGCGGCCACGGATGGTTGCCTGGCTGACGTTTGCAACACGGATGGCTGCAAAGGATTACCGATGAGCGATTTTCCACGCTGGAAGTACGCGCTTGTGGCACTGGCGATGCTGTTCGGCATCCTCTACGCGCTGCCCAACGCTTTCCGTCCGCTGCCGGCGGTGCAGGTCACCGCCAACCAGAGCAGCGCGCCGGTCGACGCCGCGCTGCGCCAGAAGGTGGCCGATGCGCTGGCCAAGGACCATGTCGCCACGAAGAGCCTGCAAGTGGAGGGCGATCACCTGCTTGCCACGTTCACCAACGCCGACCTGCAGAAGAGCGGTGCCGACGCGATCGGCGCCCTGCTCGGTGACGGCTACACCGTGGCCTTCAAGCTTGAATCCACGGTGCCGCACTGGCTCTCCATGTTCGGCGCCAGGGCGATGCCGCTGGGCCTGGACCTGCAAGGCGGCGTGCACTTCCTGATGCAGGTGGACCAGAGCGGCGTGCTCGACAAGCTGGAAAACAGCTATGCCGACGACATCCGCAGCCAGCTGCGCAACAAGAACATCCGCTACGAGTCGGTGACGCGCAGCACGGTGGCCGGCCAGGGCATCGTGGTGGTGCTGCGTTCGGCGGCCGACCGCTCCAGCGCGGCCGACCTGATCGCCAGCAACTCGCCCGACCTCGCCTTGACCGACGGTCCCAGCACCGGCGACCGCTACGTGCTCTACGCGGCGATCAAGCCGACCAAGCTGCGCGACATTGCGCTGGGCACGATCAAGCAGAACCTCGCCACGCTGCGCAACCGCATCAACGCGCTGGGCGTGTCCGAGCCGCTGATCCAGCAGCAGGGCGAAGACCACATCGTGGTCGAACTGGCCGGCGTGCAGGATCCCACCGCGGCGAAGCGCCTGATCGGCGCCACCGCCACGCTGGAATACCGCCCCGGCATCGGCTATCCGGGCGATCCGCGCGCGATCGAGGCTGCGCAGACCGGCAACATCCCGCCGGATGCCAACCTCTACTACACCAGCCATGGCCATGTCCCCGTGCTGGTGGGCAAGCGTGCCATCGTCACCGGTGACCAACTGGTGGATGCCAGCTCCGGTGTCGACCCGAACAACGGCACGCCCTCGGTGAACGTGACGCTGAACGCTTCCGGCGCCGCCAAGATGCAGGAGTTCACCAACAACAACGTCGGCAAGCCGATGGCGGTGCTGCTGATCAATACCGAGTACGAAACCACCACGGTGAACGGCAAGGAAGTGCGCACGCCGAAGACCAAGACCGAGGTGATCAACGACGCGCAGATCCAGAGCCCGTTCGGCAAGGAGTTCTCCACCAACGGCCTGGGCAGCCCCAAGCAGGCGTCCGACCTGGCGCTGTTGCTGAAGAGCGGTGCGCTGGCCGCGCCGATGGATATCGTCGAGCAGTTCGTGATCGGCCCCAGCCTTGGCGCGGAGAACATCAAGAAGGGCTTCGACTCGGTGATGCTCGGCCTCGGGCTGGTGCTGCTGGCCGCGGCGATCTACTACAAGCTGTTCGGCCTGGTGGCCGACATCGCGCTGTTCTTCAACCTGCTGATCCTCGTCGCGGTGATGTCGATGATCGGCGTCACGCTGACCATGCCGGGCATCGCGGGCATCGTGCTGACCCTAGGCATGGCCATCGACGCCAACGTGCTGATCTGCGAACGCGTGCGCGAGGAACTGCGCAACGGCTCCACGCCGCACGCGGCGATCCACGCTGGCTACGACAAGGCCTGGGCCACGATCCTCGACGCCAACGTCACCCACCTGATCGCCGCCCTGGCGCTGATGACGATGGGAACCGGCGCGATCCGCGGCTTCGGCGTCACGCTGGGTATCGGCATCCTGACCTCGATGTTCACCTCGGTGGTGATGACGCACGCGTTCACCGCGCTGATTCACGGCCGCCGCAAGCTCAAGACCCTGTCGGTCTAAGAGGCTTTATCGAGAAGTGCGGCCATGGATGGCCGCTTTTACCCCGGAAATGGACTTCCGTATAGAGAAGCCAAAGCATGGAAATCTTCAACCACAACAGCAACATCCACTTCCTGCGCATCCGCGTCTTCAGCGTCGCGGTGGCCGTCGTGCTGATGATTGCCTCCGTTGCGCTGCTCGCCACCAAGGGCCTGAACTACGGCCTGGACTTCACCG
>JAJZGE010000256.1 GCA_021798675.1 Pseudomonadota bacterium
GCGCACCGTGCAGGCGCCGCACACCCCGTGCTCACACCCCACGTGTGTTCCAGTGGCGCCGAGTTCATGTCGAAGAAAATCCGCCAACATGGTTCGCGGTTCGCACCAGCCGTCGCGCTCGACCCCATTGAGAGTCAAGGTGACGCGCTCGCGCTCGTCAGCGTCGATCCGTTTCATGCGAGTGCCTCCTCGATGGCACGGCGCCCGAGGCGGCGTACCAGATGGCGCCGGAACTTCGCGCTGGCCTGCGCGTCGTCCTGCGCCTGCAGTTCCCAGGCGAAGTCGTTCAGCGCCTGGTCCAGTTCAGCAGCACCCGCCCGCGGCAGATGCTTGAGCCGTGGGCGATCGGCGACGCCGCCCACCGCCACGTCGATTCCGCCCGCCCTGGCCACCACGGCGACCGCGACGATCGCGAAATCCCCGTGACGATTGGCAAACTCGAGGAAACCGTACCCTTCGCCGTCTCGCGCCAGTGGATACCGCACCTCCTCCACCAGCTCGTCCGCGGCCCGTGCGGTCTGCAACATGCCGCGGAAGAAATCCTGCGCGGTGACCACACGCCGCGAGCGCGCCGAACGAAGCACGACCTCGCCCCCCAGAGCCAGCAAGACCAGCGGCAGCTCGGCGCTGGGGTCGGCATGCGCGACCGAGCCGCAGACTGTCCCGCGATTGCGGATCTGGAAATGCGAAATGCTCGGAAAGGCCGCGTGCAGCAGAGGCACCTCGGAGGCCAGGCCGGCGCGCCACTCCACGCTGGCCTGCGTGGCCGCAGCACCGATGCGCAGCTTGGCATCGTGCACGCGCACGTAGTCCAGGTCACGCGTGCGGGAGATGTCCAGCAACAGCCCGGGCTGCGCCAGTCGCATGTTCAGGATCGGCAGCAATGACTGCCCTCCCGCCAGCACGCGCGCGTCCTCGCCGAACTGCGCCAGGCATTCAACAGCCTCGGATGCGGTCTCGGCTCGCAGGTAATCGAAGCGACAGGGTTTCATGTACGGGACTCCAGCCACCGAAGCAGGCGCCGCCACCAGCCGGCGCGCGCGGGCGTGCCTCCCCCCGCGGCCTGGCGCCCGAGTTGCTCGAACAGTTGCTGCAACACCATGCGCGCTGCACTCTCGAGCATGCGGCTTCCGACCGCCGCCACCTTGCCCGAAACCTCGACGCCGTAGTCGTAATCCAGCCGGGTGCCCCCGTCCTGCTCGGCCAGGCGCACGGTCCCGTCGCCCCGTACCGCCCCCAGCGTGGAAGATCCACTTCCGGACAGTCGCAACCCATGGGGAGGATCCAGATCCGACAACTCGATCTCGGCGGAGTAGCGCGCCTTCACCAGTCCCACACCCAGCGTGACCTCGGCTCGATATCGGCTCGGCCCCAGCGCCTCCAGCGCGTGACATCCGGGAATCACCCGGGCGAGCGCATCGGGGTCGAGCAGCAACCCGAAAATGGCTGGCGGGGGTGCGGCCAGCAGCACCGACCCTGCCGCACGCAAGGCCCGATTCCGCCCGCCTGCGGCGGGCTGCGCTGCTGCAGCCGGTTTGGCCTGTGCGGCTGCGACATGCGCGGACGGCTCCGGGTCGTCGATTCCGAGGAGATCCATCACGCGTGATGGCGTCAGCGGCAACTCGATATCGCTCACCCCCAACGCGTCCGCCACCGCGTTGGCGATGCACACCGGCGTGCTCATGTTGTTGCCCTCCGCCAGTCCCTTCGCACCCAAGGGGGTGAAAGGTGACGGAGTCTGCAAATGCAGGATCCGCGGCTCGGGAATCTCACAAGTCGTCGGCACCAGGTAATCGGCAAAGGTGCCGGACTGGAAGCTGCCGTCGGCTCCATAGACGAACTGCTCCATCAGCGCCGCGCCGACACCCTGCGCGAAACCGCCGCGAATCTGCCCATCGGCCAGTGCTGGGTTGAGCAGTACGCCGGCGTCGTGCGTCGTGACGTAGCGGTCGATCGTCACACGTCCGGTATCGCGATCGACCTCGACGGCGCAGATATCGAACACGAAGCCATAGGCGGCCGAGGTATTCACCCGGTCCTGCTCATCGGGTGCCTCCAGGCACTCCGGAGTCCAGAATACCGTCTCGCGCAGCCCCAGTTCGACGCCGTGCGGCAACAGCGCCGGCGACCAATGGGCGCTTCCGGCCAGGCGCGTGAAGGACACCGAGCGCCCCGGATCATCGCGCGACTGCACCTTGCCGGCGCGGAACTCCACCCGCGAAGCCTCGCAGCCCAACTGCACGGCGGCGATGGTCGCGAGCCGATCGCGAAGGCGACATGCGGCCAGATGCGCGGTTCCCGCAGCGGCACCGGCGAAGCGGCTGGAGTAGTTGCCGGCGGCGACCGACCAGGCGTCCTTGAGCGTATCCAGCTCGGCATTGACCACCACATCCTGCGGGCGCAGTCCGAACACGTCGGCGACGACCTGCGCGCATACGGTCAGGTGGCCCTGCCCGGCGGGCGCCGAATCCACCAGCACGCTGACGCCTCCGAGCAGGTCGATGGCCACCGTGGCACTGGAGATGCCCCCGTTCTTCGGCCCGGCCTTTGCGCGCTGTTCGGCCGTGAGCACCGTGGTGATGTAGCCCATGTTGGAAATCGAGGGCTCGACCACCGCTGCATAACCGATCCCGTACAGTCGCCCCGCCGCCCGCGCCTGTGCGCGCCGCGCCTGGAGTTCCTGCAGTCCGCCGTCGCGCTCGGCGATTTCCAGGGCTGCTTGGTAGTCGCCCGAGTCGAGCAACGCGCCTGCGGCCGCCCGATACGGAAAGGCGCCGCTCGGCACGAAGTTGCGCCGATAGACCTGCAACGGGTCCAAGCCGAGCTCGACGGCGATTCGCTGCATCAGGCGCTCGAGCGCGAAATACACCTGGGGTCCGCCGAAGCCGCGCACCAGCCCCGCCGGAGTCTTGTTGGTGAGAACCACTCGATTGCGCACGGCAAGGTTCTCGATGGCGTAAGCGCCTGTCAGACAGCCATGCATGCGGTAGAACGTGGCCGGCTCGGGTGCGCGCAGGTAGCCTCCGCAATCATCGACCTGATCGTAGGACAAGCCGGTGATGCGACCGTCCGATTCCACCGCGGCCTCGATGTGGCTCAGCCGGGCGGTCGCCGACGTGGCGGCCGAGAGGTGTTCCAGGCGGTCCTCCACCCACTTCACCGGGGCCCCCGCCTTGCGCGCCGCCAGGCACATCAGCACGACGGAGGTGAACACACTTTGCTTGACCCCGAAGCTGCCCCCCGAATGCCGGGGCGTGCGATGCCGCAGGCGCGTGCCGGGAACCTTCAGCGCCAGCGCCATCACCGCGTGCAGCGAGAACGGACCCATGAAATTCGACATCACGTCGTACGCACCGTCGTCCGGCTGGTACTCGGCGATCACCACGCCACATTCGATCGGGGTGCAGGAGTTGCGCGGATAGCTCACCTTCATGGACACGCGGTGGGGCGCCGACGCGAATGCCGCGTCGGGGTCTCCATAGCGGAAGCTGCGGTCACTCACCACGTTGCTGCCCACGGCCGGGTGCAGCACGGGAGCGTTCTCGAGCATGGCCTGCTCGATATCGACCACCGCGTCGAGGACCTCGTAGTCGACACGCACCAGGTCCGCGGCGTCCTCGGCCTGCGCCCGCGTCCGCGCCACGACCACGGCGACCGGCTCGCCGACATAGCGCACGCGATCGACCGCGAGACACCAATGTTCCATCGGCTGCTTGACCCCGACGATGAAGGCCTGAGACCAGTCGCGGACGTCCCGCGCGGTGAGCACCGCGCGCACGCCGTCGGCGGCCTGCGCCGCCGCAGCGTCGAGCGCCTTCACGATCGCGTGCGCATGGGGGGAGCGCACCACCGCGGCGTACAGCATCCCGGGTCTTCCGCCGAGATCGTCGGCGTACTGGCCCCGGCCGCTCAGCAGCGCGGCATCCTCGAAGCGCTCGATGCTGCGCCCGAGCCAAGGACTCGTGGTCTCGGCTGGCGTCGTGGCGACCTCTTGCTTCATGCGTAGCTCCCTGCCTGACAACGGCCTCGCGGCCGCCGCCGTTCATGCACCTTCGTATCGCGGCAAGTCCCTGGCTGCAGCCTACACCGCATCGAGGTTGCCTCGAGTTTCGGGGACCAGCGCCGCGCCGATCAGAAACAGCACGCTGAGCCCGACCAGGAAGGCCGCCAGGGTCATGGGCAACTGTGCCGGCGTACGGGCAGTCAGCGAGACGAAGGTCGGCAGCATGCCTCCCAGCGCGAAACCGAGATTCCACGAGAGTCCGGTCCCGGTGGCGCGAATCGCGGTCGGGAAGCGCTCGTTCAGGAAAATGAGAATCGGCGCGTAGCTGGCGCTTCCGAGCATGCCCAGAAGGATCGCATAGGTTCCCAGCATCGTCACGTCATGGGTGCGCACCATGGCCAGGTACAGCGCGGGGAACGCGAACAGGCGCAGTACTCCAACCGTGAGGAA
>JAJZGE010000257.1 GCA_021798675.1 Pseudomonadota bacterium
GCCAAGCAGGTGCTGTACAACCTGGCCGAGGCGCTGCTCGACGAGGGCGACGAGATCTGCTTCGCCGCGCCGTACTGGACCACCTACCGCGACATCGCCGACATCGTGGGCGCGAAGGTCAACGTGCTGCACTGTGGCGCGCAGCAGAACTACAAACTGACCCCGGCCCAGCTCGACGCCGCGCTGGCGCGCAAGCCGAAGGTGTTCCTGTTCAACAACCCGTCCAACCCCACCGGCATGGTCTACACCGGCGCGGAAATCGCCGCCTTGGCCGAGGTGCTGGTGCGACATCCGGACACCTGGGTAATCACTGACGACATCTACCACTCGATGGTGTTCGATGGCATCGGCTATCACAACTTCGTGCACGCCCGGCCCGAGCTGCGCGAGCGGCTGATCTTCGTCGATTCGGTCTCCAAGACCTACGGCATGCCGGGCTGGCGCGTAGGCCTGATCGCCGGACCGGAGTCCGTGGCCAAGGCCGTCACCACGCTCAATTCCAACCACATCACCAGCCTGCCCGAAGTGATCACGGCGGCGGCGATGGCCGCCTTCAGTGGCCCGCAGGACATACCGCAGGCCAAATGCGCGGAGTTTGCCGGCAAGCGCGACATCGTGATGGCAGCGCTGACGGCGATCCCCGGCGTGGTCTGCCCGCGGCCGCAGGGGGCGTTCTATGCGTTTCCGGATATCTCGGTGGCGTTCGGCAAGCGCCATGGCGACACGCGCATCGACAACGACGTGGATTTCTGCGCCGCGCTGCTGGAAGCCAAGGGCGTCGCCTGCGTGCCCGGCTCGGCGTTCGGCGAGCCGCGCGCGCTGCGCATTTCCTACACCTGCCCAACCGCGCAGCTGGCGCCGGGGCTTGAACGCATCCAGCAGTTCTTCGCCGAACTGAGCTGACACATCCCTGCAGGAGCGCACCCCATGCGCGAGGCACAAGCATCTCGCACAGGGTGCGCTCCTGCATGAACGCGACACATTGCACACCTCATCCAAGGAGCCAACCCCATGAAAGCCCCCGTTCGAGTTGCCGTTACCGGCGCCGCCGGCCAGATCGGCTACGCGCTGCTGTTCCGCATTGCCGCTGGCGACATGCTGGGTCCGGACCAGCCGGTGATCCTGCATCTGCTGGAAATCACCCCGGCGCTGCCGGCGCTGCAGGGCGTGGTGATGGAGCTGAACGACTGCGCGTTCCCGACCCTGGCCGGCGTGGTCGCCACCGATGACGTGAACGTGGCGTTCAAGGATGTCGACTACGCGCTGCTGGTGGGCGCCCGTCCGCGCGGCCCCGGCATGGAACGCAAGGATCTGCTGGAAGCCAACGGCGCCATCTTCGGCCCGCAGGGCAGGGCGCTGAACGCGCACGCCAGCCGCAACGTGCGCGTGCTGGTGGTCGGCAACCCGGCCAACACGAATGCGCTGATCGCCCAGCAGAATGCGCCGGACCTCGACCCGAAGTGCTTCACCGCGATGGTGCGGCTGGACCACAACCGCGCGCTGAGCCAGCTGGCCGAGAAGACCGCCACGCACACCACCGACATCCGCCGCATGACGATCTGGGGCAACCACAGCTCGACCCAGTACCCGGACCTGCACCATGCCACCGTCAGCGGCAAGGCGGCGATGTCGCTGGTCGACCAGGCCTGGTACGAGAGCGATTTCATCCCCACCGTGCAGCAGCGCGGCGCGGCGATCATCAAGGCGCGCGGCGCCTCGTCGGCGGCCTCGGCAGCCTCTGCCGCGATCGACCACATGCGCACCTGGGCGCTGGGCACCGCCGAGGGCGACTGGGTCTCGATGGGCATTCCGTCCGACGGTTCCTACGGCATCGCGCCGGGCGTGATCTACGGCTACCCGGTGACCGTGCAGGGTGGCAAGTACACGATCGTGCAGGGCCTGGCGATCAACGATTTCTCGCGCGCCCGCATGGACGCCACCGAGAAGGAGCTGCGTGAGGAGCGCGCCGGCGTCGAGCACCTTTTCGGCAAGTAGCGTCGACGCGGGATCGCACTTCCCGACGGGCCGGCTCTTGCCGGCCCGTTGTCATTGCGGCATGCGCCGAAGGTCGAGTGCATAGCGCCGCGCGACTGGACTAGGCTGGGCGCTTCCACAGCGACGGGGCGGGGCCATGCGCTACGACGAGTTCTACCGGCAGTCGATCGAGCAGCCGGAGCGGTTCTGGGGCGAGCAGGCGCGGCTGATCCACTGGGACACACCGCCGCAGCAGATCCTCGACCAGTCCAACCCGCCATTCCGCCGCTGGTTCGTCGGCGGCACCACCAACCTCTGCTACAACGCGGTCGACCGGCACCTGGCCGAGCGCGGCGAGCAGCTGGCGCTGGTGGCGATTTCCAGCGAGACGAACACCACGCAGGAAGTGAGCTATCGCGCGCTGTACCGCGAGGTGAACCGCTTTGCCGCGGTACTGCAGTCGCTCGGGGTGGGGCAGGGCGACCGCGTGGTGATCTACATGCCGAACATGGCCGAGGCGGTGTACGCGATGCTGGCCTGCGCGCGCATCGGCGCGATCCATTCGGTGGTGTTCGGCGGCTTCGCCGCGCACAACCTGGCCCTGCGCATCGACGATGCCGAGCCGAAACTGCTGATCTGCGCCGATGCCGGCATGCGCGGCGGCAAGGTGATCGCGTACAAGCCGCTGGTGGATGCGGCGCTGGCCGAATCCAGCTGTCCGCCGCCGCACGTGCTGATCGTCGATCGCCAGCTCGATCCGCAGCTGACGCGGGTCCCCGGCCGCGACCTCGACTACGCCCGGCTGCGGGCGCAGCACATGGATGCCGAAGTGCCGGTGACCTGGCTGGAGTCGAACGAGCCCAGCTATCTTCTGTATACCTCCGGCACCACCGGCAAGCCCAAGGGCATCCAGCGCGATGTCGGCGGCTACGCGGTGGCGATGGCGCTGTCGATCCGCACCATCTTCGACATCGCGCCAGGGCAGGTGATGTTCTCCACTTCCGATGTGGGCTGGGCGGTCGGTCATTCCTACAATGTCTACGGTCCGCTGATCGGCGGCGCGACCGCGCTGTTGTATGAGGGCCTGCCCACGCACCCCGATCCGGGCATCTGGTGGCAGCTGTGCGAGAAATATCGCGTGCGCACGATGTTCTCCTCGCCCACCGCCATCCGCGTGCTGAAGAAGCAGGATGCTTCGTGGCTGAAGAAATACGACCTGTCGCAGCTGAAGTGGCTGTTCCTCGCCGGCGAGCCGCTGGACGAGCCCACCGCGCACTGGATCACCGACGGCCTCGGCGTGCCGGTGATCGACAACTACTGGCAGACCGAAACCGGCTGGCCGGCGATCACCCTGATGCCGGGGCTGGAGCTCAAGCCGGTGAAGTGGGGCTCGCCCGGCCTGCCGGCGCCGGGCTACCGGATGAAGGTGATCAACGAGGTCACCGGCGCGGAAGCCGCCACCGGCGAGAAGGGCGTGCTGGTGTTCGTGCCGCCGCTGCCGCCGGGCTGCCTCAGCACGGTGTGGCGTGATGACGCGCGCTATGTCCACAGCTACTTCAGCCATTTCAGCGAGCTGTTGTACAGCTCGCTGGACTGGGCGATCCGCGATGCCGACGGCTATACCAACATCCTCGGCCGCACCGACGACGTGATCAACGTGGCCGGCCACCGGCTAGGCACGCGCGAGATCGAGGAGTCGGTGGCGTCGCATCCGGCGGTGGCCGAGGCCGCCGTGGTGGGCGTGCACGATGAGCTGAAAGGCCAGGTGCCGGTGGTCTTCGCCACGCTCAAGCAGGGCATCACCGAAAGCAACGCCAGCGTGGCGCGCGGCATGCAGCAGTGCGTGGTCGACCAGCTCGGCGGGGTGGCGCGACCGGCGCGCGTGTATGTGGTGAACGCGCTGCCGAAGACGCGCTCAGGCAAGCTGCTGCGCCGCTCGCTGCAGGCGCTGGTGCAGCAGACCGATCCGGGCGACCTGTCCACGCTGGATGATCCGGCGGCGCTCGAGGACATCCGCCGCGCGCTGTCACGCGGCCCGGAGCAGGGCGCCTGAAGCAGGCCACGGCGGTCGTGAGCGCAGCGGCCCCGATCCCGCTGCGCTAAAATGCATGTTTACGCGGAGCTTCCCATGACGAAGAGTGCATCCCCCGGCGCGCGTTTCCGCGCCGCGCTGGTCGAAGAGCAGCCGTTGCAGGTGATCGGCGCGATCAACGCCAACCATGCGTTGCTGGCGAAGCGTGCGGGCTATCGGGCCATTTATCTCTCCGGTGGCGGTGTGGCAGCCGGTTCGCTGGGGCTGCCGGATCTCGGCATCAATACGCTGGACGATGTGCTCACCGACGTGCGTCGCATCACCGACGTGTGCGAGTTGCCGCTGTTGGTGGACATCGACACCGGTTTCGGCCCCAGCGCATTCAACATCGCGCGCACGGTGAAAAGCCTGATCAAGTTCGGTGCCGCGGCCTGCCATATCGAGGAT
>JAJZGE010000258.1:0-1235 GCA_021798675.1 Pseudomonadota bacterium
CGCTGCTGCTTGAGGCGACCGAGCTGCCCGCCGTCGAGGCGCTGCGGAATCAGCTCGCATGGCTGGGCCGGCTGGCCGAGGTGCGGCTGCGTCAGCTGGCCGAAACCAGCCGCCTGTACGAGGCGATCTCGCGCCTGGCGCTGGCCGAGCGGCTGCAGCGCGCGCTGTATGCGATTGCCGAACAGGCCGGCGCCGAACACGACATGCCCGAGATGATGCGCGCGCTGCACGCCATCGTCGGCAGCCTGATGTACGCGGAAAACTTCTACATCGTGCTGTACGACGCGATCACCGACACCGTCCGCTTTCCCTACTACGTCGACATCGCCGACCACGACCCGCCACCGCCGGACCAGGATCTGCCGCTGCATGACATGCTGCACAGCCTGACCTGGAACCTGTTGCAGGAAGGCCGGCCGCTGATGGGCTCGATCGACGAACTGCGCCAGCAGTTCGGCGATCGCTTCGTGCTGGTCGGGCCCAGCTGCGAATACTGGCTGGGCGTGCCGCTGCTGCGCACCGGGCGCGTGGTGGGCGGCGTCGTGGTGCAGAGCTACCGGGCGGACACGCACTACTCGCGGCACGACCTGGAACTGCTGAACTACGTGGCCCAGCACGTGCAGACCGCGCTGGAGCGGCGCGAGGCGCACATCGAGCTGGGGCGGCGGGTGACCGACCGCACGGCGGCGCTGCGCGAAGCCAATCGCGTGTTGCGCCAGCAGGTGCTGCAGCGCCAGCGCGGCGAGCGGCTGCAGGCGGCGTTGTTCCGCATCGCCGAACTGGCCAACACCTCGGAAAGCCTGGAAAAGTTCTATGCCTCGGTGCATCAGGTGATCAGCGGGCTGCTGTACGCGCGCAATTTCTACATCGCGCTGGTCGACGAGGACAGCGGCCAACTGACCTTTCCCTACTCGGTGGACGAGGTGGACAGCGTGCGGCCGCCGCGGGCGCACGGCCGTGGCGCCACCGAATATGTGCTGCGCCATGGCAAGCCACTGCTGGCGGATTCGCGCGAGATCGACCGGCTGATCGCACTCGACGAGATCAGTCAGTTCGGCACGCGCTCGGTGTGCTGGCTCGGCGTGCCGCTGATGTGGGGTGGCAAGGTCACCGGCGTGCTGGCGCTGCAGAGCTATTCGTCCGGGCATACCTACAGCGAGCGCGATCAGGAGCTGCTGACTTTTGTCAGCTACCACATCGCCAATGCGCTGCAGCGCAAGCATGCCGCCAACTCG
>JAJZGE010000258.1:1245-4431 GCA_021798675.1 Pseudomonadota bacterium
GGCCTGGAACGGCGCGTGATCGAGCGCACCCGCGCGCTGGCGCTGGCCAATCGCGACCTGCGCGAACAGATTGCCGAACGCGAACGGGTCGAGCGCAGGCTGAAATACGAAACCTTGCACGACTCGCTCACCGGACTGCCCAATCGCACCCTGCTGTTGCAGCGGCTGGAGCAGGCGATGCTGCGCTTCGGCGCGAACCCGGCCGATGCGTTCGCCGTGCTGTTCATCGACCTGGATCGGTTCAAGGTGATCAACGACTCGGTCGGCCATCTGATCGGCGACGACCTGTTGTTCCAGGTCGGCGGCCGCATCCGCGCCTGCCTGAAGACGCGCGATGTGGTCGCCCGTCTGGGCGGCGACGAATTTGCCGTGCTGCTGGAGGGCGTCGGCGATGGCGCCCAGGCGATGCTGATCGCCGAGCGCATCATCCATGAGCTGCATACCCCGTTCCGCCTCGGCGCCAAGGAGATCTTCACCTCCGCCTCGATCGGCATTGCCCTGGCCGGTGCGCATTACCGGCAGCCGGAGGAACTGCTGCGCGACGCCGACGCGGCGATGTACAACGCCAAGGACGGCGGTCGCCACCGCGCCGCGATGTTCGACGACCGGCTGCGCCGCGAGGCGCTGTCGCTGCTGGACATGGAGAGCGACCTGCGCCACGCGCTGGCCCGCAATGAGTTCGTGCCGTTCTACCAGCCCATCGTCGAACTCAGCGACGGTCGCGTCAGCGGCTACGAGGCGCTGCTGCGCTGGCACCATCCGCAGCGCGGGCTGCTGTGCCCCGGCGATTTCCTGCTGATCGCCGAGGAGTGCGGCTGCGCCGAGGCAATCGACTGGCAGATTTTCGAGCAGGTCTGCGTGCAGGCACTGCGGCTGACCGGCACCGAAGGCTTCATCAGCATCAACGTGTCCGGCCGGCATTTCCGCTCCACTGACCTGGATCGGCGGCTGCTCGCGCTCTTCGAGCAATACGCCGTGCCGACCCGCTGCATCCGCGTCGAGATTACCGAGGGCGCACTGCTGGAAAACCCGGAGCAGGTCAAGCGCATCCTGCAGAACCTGCGCAGCCATGGCGTGGGCATCGCGCTGGACGATTTCGGCACCGGCTATTCGTCGCTCAGCTACCTGCATCAGTATCCGTTCGACACACTCAAGATCGACCGCTCCTTCATCACCGAACTGCCCGTCGACGACGAGCAGACCCAGGGACTGGCGCTGGTGCGCGCGATCCAGGTGCTGGCCGATTCGCTGCAGATGAAAGTGATCGCCGAGGGCATCGAGACCGAAACCCAGCGGCAGGCTCTGAGGCGGGTGGGCTGCCGCTATGGCCAGGGCTTCCTGTTTGCCACAGCGCAGTCGGCTGAGACCTGGCTGCACGCCGATAGGCCGCTGCTGCTGGGCTGATGCGGGGCGGCTACTGCGGGGTGTCCGGCGGCGCCGGCGCGGGGTGGCTGCTGAGCAGGTGTTCGGCGTCGATGCGATCGAAATGGTAACGCTGCGCGCAGAACTCGCAGATCACCTCGATCTCGCCAGCACGCGCCGCCAGCGCCGCTTCCACCTCGTCGCGACCGAGCGAATGCAGCATCGTCGCCACCCGCTCGCGGCTGCAGCTGCAGCCGAACGCCAGCGCACGCGGCTCGAACAGGCGCACCGATTCCTCGTGGTAAAGCCGGTACAGCAGCTGCTCCGGCGCGCTGGCCAGCAGTTCCGCCGGGCCCAGCGTGGCGGTGAGCTGGACGATGCGGTTCCAGGCGTCATCGTCGCGGGCGGCTTCGCGGCCGCCTTCGTCCGGCAGCTTCTGCAGCATCAGGCCCACCGCGTGCTCGCCGGAGGCCGCTAGCAGGATGCGCGCCGGCAGCTGTTCGGAACGCACAAAGTAGTTCTCCAGCGCCGCCGCCAGCCCCGCGTGCTGCAGTTCGACCAGCCCCTGGTAGCGCTGGCCGCGCTCCACGTTGCCCAGGGTGATCGCCATCATCGCGTCGGGCAGCACGCGCAGCTGCAGCGGCTCGGGCAGCGGAGGATTCCAGCGCGCCAGCCCCCGCAGGCATCCGCGCTCGCTGCATTCGGCAAACAGCAGGCGCAGCGCGCCGCTGCTTTTCAGCTCGATCGAAAGCGCGCCATCGAGCTTGATGTTGCCGGTCAGCAGCGCGCTGGCGGCCAGTGCCTCGCCCAGCAGCGCGTGCAGCGCGGGCGGGTAGTCGCCACGCCCGGCCACTTCGCGCCAGGCCGGACCCAGCCGCACCAGCGCGCCGCGCACACCGGCGTGATCCAGCATGAAGCGGTGCAGTACGTCGTCGTCGAAGATCTTTTCCAAGCCGGGCTACTCGAGTAAGGGATTGTCCGCAAAGTGGGGGCGCCGCAGCGGTACGGCAACGCCCCGTATACTGGGCCCTCCGCACGCTCGCCGCACATCCCGCCTGCCCAGCCGCATGCCCGCCTCCCCGCGCCCTCCGAGATCCACCCGCTGGCTGCGCCGACTGGCATGGCTGGCCGGCGCGTGGCTGGCGCTGAGCTGGCTGGCAGTGCTGATCCTGCGCTTCGTGCCACCGCTGACCTCGGCGGTGATGCTGGAACGACGCCTCGGCGCATGGCTGCACCACGAGCCGGGTTTCCACCTGCGGCAACACTGGGTGCCGTGGCAGCAGGTGACGCCGTGGGTGCCGCTGGCGATGGTGGCCGGCGAGGATCAGACCTTTCCCTACAACCACGGCTTCGACTTTCGCTCGATCCACGAGGCGATTGACGCCGCCGACGACGGCAGGCGGCTGCGCGGCGCCAGCACGCTTACCCAGCAGACGGCCAAGAACCTGTTCCTGTGGAACGGCCGCAGCTTCGTGCGCAAGGGCCTGGAGGCGTACTTCACGGTACTGATCGACCTGACCTGGCCGAAGCGGCGCGTGCTCGAGGTGTACATGAACATCGCCGAGCTGGGTGACGGCATCTACGGCGTGGGCGCGGCCAGCGAGGCGTTCTTCCACACCACGCCGGCGCGGCTCACGCCGGCGCAGGCGGCGCGGCTGGCGGCGGTGCTGCCCAGCCCGCGCCGACTGCACGCCGATCACCCGAGCGCCTACGTGCTGCGCCGTGCGGGCTGGATCGAGCAGCAGATGAACCAGCTCGGTGGGCCCGGCTACATCGATGGCCACGCGCCACCGCACCCGCCGCACTGAGAGGCTGAGAAAAATT
>JAJZGE010000259.1 GCA_021798675.1 Pseudomonadota bacterium
CGCAGCATCACCTTCGAAACCTACATTTACTGGTCCGGTGAGATCGGCCGCGCGTTCGCCGATGCGCTGTGCGAGCGCGCCCGCGCCGGCGTGCCGGTGCATGTGATGCTGGACTGGCTCGGCAGCGCCAAGATCGATCAGCGCCTGCTTGACGAACTGAGCGCGGCGGGGGTGCAGCTGCGGCGCTACCACCCGCTGCGCTGGTACAGCATCGGGCGCCTCAACAACCGCACCCACCGCAAGCTGCTGGTGCTCGACGGCCGCATCGGCTTCACCGGCGGCGTGGGCATCGCCGACCAGTGGAATGGTCACGCGCAGGACCCGCAGCACTGGCGCGACCTGCATTTCCGGGTCGAGGGGCCGGTGGTAGCGCAGATGCAGTCAGCCTTCATGGACAACTGGATCAAGACCACCGGCAGCGTGCTGCACAGCGACATCTACTACCCGCCGCTGCAGCCGGCAGGCAGCGAGGCGATGCACCTGTTCGTCAGTTCGCCCGCCGGCGGCAGCGCCAGCATGCACCTGATGTACCTGCTCTCGATCGCGGCGGCCACACACTCGATCGACCTGCAGGCGGCGTATTTCGTGCCCGATCCGATCGTGATCGCAGCGCTGCTGGCCGCACGCCGCCGCGGCGCGCGCGTGCGCGTGCTGGTGCCCGGGCGGCACATCGACTCCGGTCTGGTGCGCGTGTCCTCGCGCGGCGAATGGGGCAAGCTGCTGGCGGCGGGCGTGGAAATCCACGAGTACCAGCCCACCATGATGCACAACAAGCTGCTGATCCTGGATCAGCACCTGGTGTCGGTCGGCTCGACCAATTTCGATCTGCGCTCATTCGAGCTGAACGACGAGGCCAGCCTCAACGTCTACTCCGACGCCTTCGCCGCGCGCATGACCGCGGTGATGGAAGCCGATCTGTTGCACAGCAAGCCCTGCACGCTGGAGATGTGGCAGCAGCGGCCGTGGCGACAGCGGCTGGCGGAGATTGTCGCGCTGCCCCTGAAATCGCAGCTGTGAGGGGCTGACAGGGGCCGGCTCGCCAGCCGCGCCGTACTCATGGGATCATCTGCGGCTTGAAAAACGCAGCGCATGGCGATGAGCGAGAAAAAAATCCCCGGGGTCAGCGAGTACGCCGCACCGGCGGGCGGCTGGGGCGCGCTGCGCGCGGTAGCCAGCGCGGTGCGCGAGCAGATGGGCGTGGGCCGCGAGACCAGTGCGCTGAAGCGCGTCAACCAGCAGGCCGGCTTCGACTGCCCCGGCTGCGCGTGGCCCGATCCGCAGCACACCTCCTCGTTCGAGTTCTGCGAGAACGGCGCCAAGGCAGTGACCTGGGAAGCCACCGCCAAGCGCGCCACGCCCGAGTTTTTCGCCGCGCATACGGTGAGCGAGCTGTGGGGCTGGCACGACCATGCGCTGGAGAACGAGGGGCGACTGACCCATCCGCTGGCCTACGACCATGCCAGCGATACCTACCGGGCGATCGGCTGGGACGAGGCGATGGCACGCATCGGCGACCGCCTGCGCGCCCTGCCCGACCCCAACATGGCCGAGTTCTACACCTCCGGCCGCGCCTCCAACGAGGCGGCGTTCCTGTATCAGCTGTGGGCGCGCGAGTACGGCACCAACAACTTTCCCGACTGCTCCAACATGTGCCACGAGGCCACCAGCGTAGGCCTGCCCGAGTCGATCGGGGTCGGCAAGGGCACCGTGACGCTGGAGGATTTCGAGCACTGCGATGCGCTGTTCTCGATCGGCCACAACCCCGGCACCAACCATCCGCGCATGCTCGGCACGCTGAGCGAGGTGGCGCAGCGCGGCGTGCCGATCATCGTGTTCAACCCGCTGCCCGAGCGCGGCCTGGAGCGTTTCACCAATCCGCAGAGCCCGACCCAGATGCTTACCGGCGGCTCCACCCCGATCGCCTCGACCTACTACAAGGTGAAGGTGGGTGGCGACCTGGCGGTGCTCAAGGGAATGATGAAAAGCCTGCTCGACCTCGACGCGGCGGACCTTGCCGCCGGCGGCAGCGGCAAGCTCGATCGCGACTTCATCGCCACGCACACCACCGGCTTCGAGGCACTGGCGGCGGATCTGCGCGCCACCGCGTGGGCGGCGATCGAGCGCCAGTCCGGCCTCGCACGCGCCGAGATCGAGGCGGCGGCGCAGGTCTACGCCAAGGCCAATCGCGTGATCGTGTGTTACGGCATGGGCATCACCCAGCATCGCCATGGCACCGAAAACGTGCAGCAACTGGCCAACCTGCTGTTGCTGCGTGGAAACATCGGCCGCAAGGGCGCCGGCATCTGCCCGCTGCGCGGCCACTCCAACGTGCAGGGCGACCGCACCGTCGGCATCACCGAGAAACCTGATCGCGCGCTGCTGGATGGCATCCGCAAGCGCTTCGGCTTTACCCCGCCGAGCGCACACGGCCACGATGCGGTGGAGGCGGTGAAGGCGATCTGCGACGGCCGCTCGAAGGCGCTGATCTGCCTCGGCGGCAACCTGGCGGTGGCGATGTCCGACCCGCAGGCCACCTTCGCCGGCATGGCCCGGCTCGACCTGGCGGTGCATATCGCCACCAAGCTCAACCGCTCGCACCTGATCCTGGCGCGCGAGTCGATCATCCTGCCGTGCCTGGGCCGCACCGAGCTGGACGTGCAGGCCAGCGGCTTCCAGTCGGTGACGGTGGAAGACTCGATGTCGATGGTGCACGCCTCGCAGGGGCGCCTGAAACCGGCCGGCCCGCTGCTGAAATCCGAGCCGGCCATCGTCGCCATGCTGGCGCGCGCCACGCTGCCGCACAGCCGGGTCGAGTGGGAGGCCATGGCGGCCGACTATGACCGCATCCGCGACGCGATCGAGGCGGTATTTCCGATCTTCGCCCGCTACAACGAGCGGGTGCGCGCACCGGGCGGCTTCCGCCTGTACATCGCCGCCTCCGAGCGGGTGTGGGCCACGCCGGACCAGCGCGCGCATTTCCTGCTTGCACCGGGGCTGGCCGAGGACGACGAACCGCCCGCCGGTGCGCTCACCCTCACCACCATCCGCTCGCACGACCAGTACAACACCACCATTTATGGCATGGACGACCGCTACCGCGGCATCAGCGGTCGTCGCGACGTGATCTTCATCCACCCGCAGGACCTGGCCGATCGCGGCCTGCGCCACGGCGACCGCATCGACGTCGAGGCGATCGCCAGTGCGGGCGGCGAGCGTGCCGTGCGCGGCTATACCGCGGTGGCCTACGAGATCGCGCGCGGCTCGGTGGCGATGTACTACCCGGAGGGCAACGTGTTGATCGCGCTGCACGACTACGACGCCCGCTCGGGCACGCCGGCGTACAAGTCGGTGCCGGTGCGGATCGCGGCGGCCGCCTGAGCGCGCCGCCGTGACTTGCCTTTTGCAAAGGCAGCACGCATCCTGAGCGGCGTATGTACAGCCTGCGCACCCTTCGCCATCTGCATCGTCGCCACCTCACGGTGGTGCGCTGGATGACGCTGGCGTTGCTGTTCATGCTGACCGCTTCGACCATGCCGCGCTGGCTGCCGCACGCCCACCACGATGACCGCGAATCGGCTTTCCTGCTGGCGTCCGACCTCGCTGGCGACCTTCACGTGAAGGCCCCGTCCGAGGGCCTGCCCGCTGCGGACAGCTCCGACGCGCACCTGCATTTCCTCGCGGGTGCGGTGTTCAACCTGCCCGGCCTGATGGCCGAGCTGCGCCACCCCGCCCTGCCCGACAGCCTCTGCCCGCCGTGGCGGCACCGGCTTGTGCCGCAGGGCGCGCCGGCGATGCCCGACCGCCCTCCCATCGCCTGATCGCAACGTATGCCGGCCGCTGATAGCGGCCCTCCGTTGATCCTCGATCCGTCGGGAGTACTGCGTGTTGCCCCTGCGTCATCCAAGCCGCCGGCTGCCTGTTTGCAGCAGCGCTGCTGAGCGTTCCCCTTTTCCGGAGTTCTTCCCCATGAGTTTTCGCTTGTGGCGAGCCTGCGCGCGTGGCGCGCTGGCCAGCGCCTTGCTGTTGTCCTTTTCCGCCCATGCCGCCGAGCGCGCGTCGTTCGCGGTCACTCCCGCGCAGATGCGCGCGCTCGGCGTCACCCTGCAACGGCTGGACCAGCCCACCACGATCCGCGGCCTCAGCTATCCGGCGCGGGTGATGCTGCCGCCGCAGCAGGACAGCGTGATCAGCGCGCCGGTGGCCGGCGTCGTCGATCAGCTGCTGGTCACTGAACATCAGCGCGTGGCGAGCGGCCAGCCAATGCTGCGACTGGCCAGCCCGGAGTTTGGTCAGCTGCAGCTGGCGGCGCTGCAGGCGGCCAGCCACAACCGGCTGGCGCAGCAGACCCTGCAGCGCGAAAAGCAGCTGTTCGCCGAAGGCATCGTGCCGCGGCGGCGCCTGCTCGAAGCTGAAGCGGCGGCC
>JAJZGE010000260.1 GCA_021798675.1 Pseudomonadota bacterium
CGGTTCGGATCGGGGCCGCCGCCGGCTGTCCGAACGCATCGGCTACCTGCCGGAAGAACGCGGCCTGTACAAGAAGATGCAGGTGCTCGAACACCTGGCGTTTCTGGGCGAGGTCAAGGGCATGCCGCGGGCCGAGGCGCGCAAGCGCGCGCTGGCCTGGCTGGAGCGGCTGGGCATCGGCGCGTGGGCACAGAAGAAGGTGGAGGATCTGTCCAAGGGCATGCAGCAGAAGGTGCAGTTCGCCGGCGCGCTGCTGCACGATCCCGAGCTGCTGATTCTGGACGAGCCGTTTTCCGGCCTCGACCCGGTGAATGCGCAGGTGATGAAGGACATCGTGGTGGAGCTGGCGCGCAGCGGCCGTACGGTGCTGTTTTCCACCCACGTGATGGAGCAGGCCGAACGGATGTGCGACCGCATCGCGATCATCGCGCGCGGCGAGGTGGTGGTGGGCGGCACGCTGGCGCAGGTGAAGGCGGACTTCGGCGGCCGGCACGTGGCGCTGGGCTTCAGCCATGACAAGCAGCGCGCCGAGCGCATCCTGGCCGACCGCGCGCTGGTGGCCAGCATCGACGACTATGGCGCCGCCGCCGATCTGCAGCTGGCCGAGGGCGCCGATCCGCAGGCCCTGCTGGCGGCGCTGGTGCGCGAGGGCGTGGGCCTGCGGCGGTTCGAGCTGGTGGAGCCGTCGTTGCAGTCGATCTTCATGGCCCGGGTTGGCGCCGATGCCGCGGTGGCCGCACGCAGCGGAGAAGCGGCATGAACAAGGTGATGGCGGTGATTCGCCGCGAGTTCGTGGCGCGCGTGCGCACCCGGGCCTTCGTGATCTCCACGCTGCTGCTGCCGGTGATGCTGGTGTTTTTCGCGGTGGTGCCGGCGCTGCTGATGCACGGCAGCGACCGCACCACCCGCATCGCGCTGGTGGATGGCTCCAGCGCCGGGCTGGGGGCGTCGTTCGCGCGCGCGCTGCAGGCGGAAAGACTCAGCCGCAAGGCGGACGCGCCGGCGCGCTACAGCGTCAAGGTGTTTCCCGCCGCCGGCCGCACGGCCGCGGTGCGCGATGCGCTGATCGCGCAGACCGGGTTCGCCCGGGGCGATGCCGCCGACCGCTGGGACGGCGTGCTGGTGATCGACGACGACGCGCTGGCCAGCGGCAAGCTGGCCTACTTCGGCAGCAACGTGGGGGCGGTGGAGTCGATGCAGCATCTGCAGTCGAGCCTGTCGCAGCTGATCGCCACCGCGCGGCTGGCGCGCTCCGGCGTCGATCCGGCGCTGGTGCAGAACGCAATGCGGCCAGCCGACCTGCAGACCACCAAGGTCGCCGACGGCAAGGCCACCGGCCAGAGCGGCGAGGCGTCGTTCATGCTGGCCTACTTCATGGGCTTCATCCTGTACATGTCGATCCTGCTGTATGGCCAGCAGACGATGGCCTCGGTGATCGAGGAAAAAACCTCGCGCATCATGGAGGTGCTGGCGTCCTCGCTGACGCCGTTCCAGATGCTGCTGGGCAAGGTGTTCGGGGTGGGCCTGGCCGGCCTGGCGCAGATGGCGATCTGGGGCGGCTCGATGGCCCTCGTCAGCAGCCAGCGCGTGCGCCTCGCCGGGCTGTTCGGAGTCAGCGCGGAGGCGATCCGCAGCCTGCCGGTGCCATCGATGGGGCCGGACCTGCTGACCGTGTTCCTGATCTACTTCGCCCTCGGCTTCCTGCTGTATGGCGCGCTGTACGCGGCGATCGGCGCGATGTGCAACACGGTGCAGGAAACCCAGCAGTATGCGGTGCTGGTCACCATGTTCATCATCGTGGGCTTTCTCTCGGTGTTCAGCCTGATCAAGGATCCCACCGGCGGTCTTGGCGTGACGATGTCGTACATCCCGTTCTTCGCGCCGTTCGTGATGCCGGTGCGCTGGTCGCTGGCCACGGTGCCGCCGGTCCAGCTGGCGCTGTCGCTGGGCCTGATGGTGCTGGGCCTGTTCGCCTGCGTGTGGCTGGCCGCGCGCATCTATCGCACCGGCATCCTGATGTTCGGCAAGAAGCCCGGCTGGCGCGAACTGTGGCGCTGGATCCGCGCCTGACAAGACGTGGGAGCGCGCAGGGTGCGCTCCTACCGCGCTTGCCGTTGCCGTGGCTCCAGCAGGCAGGACACGCCGATGCAGGCGGCGAACGCCAGCAGCCAGCGGTCGGCCAGCGGATGCAGCGCCGGCAGGATCGTGGCCATCGCGGGCAGCCATGCGTTGCCGTAGAGCGCGCTGACCACGCCGGCGGCCAGCAGCAGGGCGACGCCGAGCGCGATCGCCAGGACCTGCTCGAAGCGGGCATCGGCCACGCGCGCTCCCCGGGTGGGGACCAAGGCGGCAACCTGCTGCGCAAAGTTGGCCGGCAGGGCGGTGTCCAGCGGCTCGCGGAGCGCGCGCGCGAGCCGGCGATATTGCCGCATGCGCGCATCGTCGCCGGTAGAGTCCAGGCCCAGCCGTTCGCGCCGCGCGGCGGACTCCTGCGCCAGCCATTCGCGTTCGCGGGCGGCGTCGTCGAAGGGTGGTGCGTGGTGTTCGATCTCGTGGTTCATGCTGCAACTCCGGTCCGGGATTCGAGTACGCCGCGCAGGCGCAGTCGCGAGCGGAACAGGTGGCTCTTGATGGTGCCGCTGGCGAGTCCGGTGATCTTCGCCATTTCGGCAATCGGCATTTCGTCGAGGTAATACAGCGTCAGCAGCATGCGTTGCAAGGGCGGCAGTGTATCGATCGCGGCGTGCAGGTGTTGCGCGACTTCCTCGTCGGCGCAGGCGCGCTCCAGGTCGAAGCCGTCGCCGACCTGTTCGACCCGCGCGCAGTCATCGCCTTCGCCGCCGGCATCGACCAGCGGAATGCGCTTGTGCTGCAGGTGACGCAACGCGATCGTGTAGGCGACGCGGCCGATCCAGGATTTCAGCGCGCTCTCGTGGCGGTACTGGTGCAGGCACTGGTGCACCCGCAGAAAGGTGTCCTGGCACAGCTCGCGGGCGTCCTCGGGGTGCCGCACCATGCGGTAGATGATGTGCCAGCACAGGCCCTGATATTCGCCGATCAGGCGCTCGAACGCCCCCGGCCGATTGGCCAGCACGGCGTCGACCAGTTCGCGGTCAGGGCGGCGGATGTCATCCATGGCGGAAGAGATACGTGCAGCGGCGCGGCGGTTGCAAGCGGTTCGTTGCAACCATCGGCGGAGTGCCCGTATCTATGGCCCCGAACATCCACAACCCGCAGGAGCATCACATGGATCTCGGCATTCTCGTCCCCATCAGCCTATTCCTCTGCATCACCTACGCGATCAAGATCGTGGTCGACGCCCGCGTGCGCAGCCACATGATCGGCGCCGGCGGTTCGGAGGAGCTGGTGAATTCGGTCCTGCGCGACGAGGAGCAGCGTCGCCGGCACTCGTCCCTGCGCTGGGGCATCGTGCTGCTGTCAGTCGGCATCGGCTTCGGGCTGATCCAGCTGTTCGGCTGGCACGACGTCACGCCGGGCATGGTCGCCGTGCTGGCCGGGGCCACCGGCCTGGGCAACCTGGCGTTCTTCGCGATCGCGCGGCGTCTCGGCTGAGCGAGACATCGGTCCGCGCCGGCTTCGTCATCGGCGTGAGCCTTGTGTATGGCTGGCTGCGTGGATCAGGGCCAGACGGCACCAGCGCAGGAGCGCACCCTGTGCTCCTACACGGAGGATCCCCGCGTTGCGCTGTCGAACAGGTCGCTCTGCGCGCGGTAGCTGTCGCGCTCGACGAAGCCGGACAGGCCCACGCCGACCAGCCGGTAGCGGCTGTGGGCCGGACGCTCGACGCGCTCGCGCAGCGCACAGGCGATGTCGGCCAGTTCGCCGGCTGACTGCGGCCGCTGCGGCGGCGTCAGGCTGCGCGTGAGCGTGTGGAAGTCAGCGGTTTTCAGCTTCAGCACTACCGTGCGGGCGACGCGCTGGCTTTCCTTGAGGTATCCGGCCCAGGTCTTTTCGGCCAGCCGGCGGATGTGCGGTTCGAGTTCGTCGATGGTGAGATCGCGCTCGAAGGTGTCCTCGGCCGACACCTGCAGCGTGGGTCGCTGCGGCTGCACCGCGTGCTCGTCGATACCGCGCGCCAGCTCGTGCAGGCGCCGGCCCCAGCGGCCGAAACGCTGCTCCAGTTCGGCCAGCGCCAACGCGCGCAGCTCGCCCACGGTGGCGACGCCGAGGAGCGCCAGCTTCGCCTCCATCACCTTGCCCACGCCGGGCAGGCGCGCCACCGGCAGTGGCGTGAGGAACGCCTCGACCTGCGGCGGACGGATCACGAACAGGCCGTCGGGCTTGCGCCAGTCCGAGGCGATCTTGGCCAGAAACTTGTTCGGCGCCACCCCGGCCGAGGCCGTGAGCTGCGTCTGCGCGCGGATCGCCGCGCGGATCGCCTCGGCGGTGGCGGTGGCC
>JAJZGE010000261.1 GCA_021798675.1 Pseudomonadota bacterium
GTGCCGCTGGGAACGATGAAGAGCTGGATCCGCCGCAGCTTGCTGCAACTTCGCACGTGCCTCGACACATGAACACACCGATCGACGACGGCAACACCCATTTGCGCTACGCGGAATATGTCCTCGGCGTGCTGGATGCCGACGCGCGGGCCGAGGTGGAGCGCGAGATGATGGCGAGCGACGCCGTCGCCACCACGGTGGCGCTGTGGCAACGCCGATTGTTTCCGCTAGGCGAGGAAATCGCATCCAGCGAGCCGCCGGCCTACGTCTGGCACCGCATCCATAGCCAGCTCGGGCTGGACACGCCGTCGCGTGTCGAAGGGTCCGGTGATGCAGCAACCCGTAAGCCGGGCCTGTGGGAAAACCTGCGGTTCTGGCATTGGCTGGGGCTGGGCACCAGCGTGCTGGCTGCCGCCTGCCTGGTGCTGCTGTTGCTGCCTTCGCGGCAACCGGTGGCTCCCGCGGCCGTCTACATGGCTTCAGCCATCACCCAAACCGACGGCCAGGTCGGTTGGACGGCTACGGTGGATGTCGGTCATGGCCGCATGGTCGTGGTGCCCGCCAAGCCGCAGGCCATCGCGGCGGGGCACGCGCCGGAGCTCTGGCTGATCCCCGCGGGCCAGAAACCCATCGCGGTGGGCATGATCGGCGGCAGTGCGCCGACCACGCTGAAACTCGATCCCACGCTGCTGGCCAAGCTCGGCCCGAGTGCTGCGCTGGCGGTCTCGGTGGAACCACCGGGCGGCTCGCCCACTGGCCAACCCACCGGTCCGGTGATCGCCAAGGGCAGCATTGGCACCTCGCCCGACGCCGCACGCGGACAGCCAGTGACCTTGCTGAACCGGCCGGACGAGAAGGTTCGCAGCAGCAGTTGAGCCCGACCCGCGCGCTGACTCGGCGCGCGGATCGCGGTTCTTTCGTTCGGACGAATACACGGCTCGCAGGGACCGTGGCGTCGACTCCATCCCGATTGTCGATAGAGCGAGGTCGCTACTTCACTCGCAGACCGGCCAGTGCCGCATCCTCGCGCCTTCGGCCTCCGTATCAGGTTTGGCAGGCACACGCTTGCGTCAAACGGGAGACGGGCGATGAAGGCTTCGATGCGGACCGCTTCGGTCCTGCTGTACGTGTTGTGTCTGCACGCTTCCATCGCCGCCGCGCAAACGCAAGCTCCGCCAGCGGCAGATGCCCAGCAGCGGCTGGTCGGAAGCCGCGGCATGACGCTGTATACCTACGATCCGGACGGCAACAGCGGTCATAGCCAATGCAACGGGACCTGCGCCGCGTTGTGGCCGCCGTATCTCGCGGCGCCGGGCGCCAAGGCCGAGGGCGGATTTGGCCTGGTTTCGCGCAGCGACCACAGCCTGCAGTGGAGCTACCGAGGGCGCCCGCTCTACCGCTACGCCGGCGATATCGCGCCTGGCACCGCGCTGGGCGATGGGGTGAACGGCAACTGGCACGTGGTGCGGATGCATTGAGGAATACCTCGCCGTGCATCCTTCGGTCCACTTGATCCGTATCCGCCTGCAGGGCGCATGTGGTGCGCCGAAGAGGGAGAGCACGGTAATGCACAAATTTCGCAGACAAAAGATGCTGCTGGTCGGCGCCTTGGTGCTGGCGGGCGGACTGGTTTCGCTGCAGGCAGCGGCCGCCGATGGCGGTGATCCACCCGAAAATGTAAGTGGCAAGCTGTTGCTCACCGGTGGTGTGTCGCAGATCGAGGGCTCTGCTGGTGGCGGTCTAACGCCGTGGGCACTGATCGGCAGCTACGGTACGCAAGGCCAGTTTGGCGCGAACGCGTTCTACACCCGGGTCAACGTGCAGGACTATCACCTTGACGATGCCGGCGCGATGTTCGGTATCGACAATCGCGTCGAGTTTTCAGTGGCACAGCAGCGTTTCGATACCCAGGATGTGGGTGCTGCGCTGGGACTCGGTCGTGGCTTCACTTTCACGCAGAACGTAATCGGCGTGAAGGTCCGGCTGTTCGGTGACGCCGTGCTCGACCAGGACAGCTGGGTGCCGCAGGTTTCGGTGGGTGCGCAGTACAAGACCAATAATCAAGGCACGATCCTGCATGCGATCGGTGCCAAGAGCGACCGAGGCACTGATTACTACATCAGCGCGACCAAGCTTTTCCTGTCGCAAAGCCTGCTTGTGGACGCCACGCTGCGATACACCAAAGCCAATCAGATCGGCATCCTCGGATTCGGTGGCGACAAGAACAACAATTATCAGGCCGAATTCGAAGGCTCAGCGGCCTATCTGCTCAGCCAGAACTGGGCCATCGGAGCGGAATATCGCCAGAAGCCGAACAACCTCGGCATCGCCAAGGAAGACAGCTGGTACGACGCCTTCGTTGCATGGGCGCCGAACAAGCATGTCTCGCTGACCTTGGCCTATGCCGATCTCGGCAACATCGTCATCAAGAACAACCAACACGGCCTGTATGCGTCCATGCAGGTGGGCTTCTGACCCGATCACGCCATGAGGATTCCAAACATGTACAAGACTCTGCCTAGCATTTTGCTGCTTGCCGCTGGCCTTCTAGCCGGTACCACCATTTCCGCGCAAACCGCTATGCAACAAGCTGGTTCTGGCGCAGCCAGCGACACCTACCCGGCTGCGCCTCGCGATCCCGCACTCAAGCCGGTGTTCGAAGAATTCGGCGGCAAGCCTGGCCTGGTCGCGCTGATGAACGATTTCATGGACAACCTGATGGCCGACCCGGTTACCCGCCCGTTCTTTCAGAACGCCGACCGCGAACACATCAAGGCCGAGCTCGTAGACCAGTTCTGCGTCATCCTGGATGGCCCATGTACCTACACGGGTATGGACATGACCACGGCCCATCGCGGCATGAACGTCGACCACGCCGACTTCAACGCGCTGGTCGAGGATTTGCAGAAGGCGATGAACAAGCACGACATCCCGTTCCGTGCACAGAACAAGCTGTTGGCCAAGCTCGCACCGATGCACCGGCAGATCATTACTAAGCCATGAGGGAGTGATCCTCTACGCGAACGTCTCGAGCCAACCGCGGCGTTCGTGCCGTTTTACTTTCCACGAAAAGGCGGCGCTCGGAACGGCGCAAGCCCATCGTTCACAACAGCCACAGGGGGCTGTCATGCTGGATAAACGACTGGTTCTGTTGTCTGCACTCGGCTTGTGTGCCTGCAACCCGGCACTCAGACCACATGCTCCCGCTACGCCCGCGCCGACGATAGCGCCTTCATCGGCGGCATCCGTCGCTGGAACGGCGGCCATGTCGGTCCAGATCGAACCCGCACGGCCGGCCGTATCGACGCGTGCACCAGCTGCGCCGTCGTCGTCGCCAGTGGCCGCCGCACTTGTCTCGCCCGCACCGGCGACTGCGATCGACCCAGCAGCGCAATTCGCGCCGATCCCATCGCCAACGCCTGGCGTCCGCTCGTCGCATCCGTCGCAACGCAGCGACGCGACCCGATCTGGAGGCGTCCCAGCCTCTGCCGACCTAGCCGGACGAATCGAACTCGTCGGCACGTCCGGACAGACTATCTCGGCCGGTGACATGGCCAACACCTTGATCTATTTTGTGCCCACCTCGGGCACGTCCAAGGTCCAAGCCGGGACATACACGGTCTACACCGTCAATCGCGACTTCAAGCCGGAGGCGATGGCCGTGCCGCTAGGCAGCACGGTCAAGTTCATGAACCTGGATCAGATCCGCCATAACGTTTTCTCGGTGTCGCCCGGCGCCGCGTTTGACCTCGGCTTCCAGGCAGCAGGCCAGACCGCCATGCATCGCTTCGACCGTGCCGGCCTGATGCTGATCAGCTGCAACGTGCATCGTTCGATGGAGCTGGATCTGCTGGTGGTACCCAGTCCTTACCGCACGACCGCAAGCGCCGATGGCTATTTCAGCCTGCACGCTCTGCCACCGGGCCCCGGTACGCTGTATGTGTGGAACCCCCGCGGCGAACTGCAGAAGCGATCGGTGACCGCACCAGTGAGCGGCCTGCAGGAACGCGTGGTTATCAGCAAACCCGCGATCGTCGCGGACATCAATCCGGAGCCTGGCCCGTGAGCCCGGCCAACCGTTCCCTTGCCCTGGGATTACTACTGGTACTGGTCGGCACAGTTGCTGCGGCCGTCGGTACGATCCAGGTATCTCGCCGGCAAGCGTTAGCAAGTACTCGCCACAACGTCGCCACTGGAGCAAAGCTGCTGGCAACGCTGGAGCGAATGGATATGGACAACCTCGTGCTGCGTGCGCAGGCGCTCGCCGATGATCCTGCCTTCGTCGACTACGTGGCGCAATCGCTGATACCCAATCCTCAACTAGGCGGAGCCATCGACAGCGCATCCATCATTGACCAGTTGAACGAGCGCCGCCACGGCTACGACGTGGCCTTGGTGCTTGACCCTGCCGGCAAACC
>JAJZGE010000262.1 GCA_021798675.1 Pseudomonadota bacterium
ACCTCATCGCTGTAATCGTCCGCGGTCAGGCGGCCAAAGATCAGCGGCACCGCCACCATGTACTGGATGCAATGATCGCGGTCAGCGTAATTGGCCAGCGGACCGGTCTTGTCGATGATGCGGCAGCCGGCTTCCTGCGTCTCGATCACGATACGCTCGATCTGCTCCAGCCTGGCGCCGACCTGGTCGTGCAGTTGCATGGCGCATTCCACCGCGGTCTGCGCGTGAAACTCGGCCGGGAAACTGAGCTTGAACAGCACGTTTTCCATCACGTAGCTGCCGAAGGCACGCTCGAACTCGAATGGCTGGCCCTTGAACGCCACGTCGCTGTAGCCCCAGGTCTTGGCGCTGAGAGCCGACGGATAGCCCTCCACACCGCGATAAACCGCATTGATTGCGTGCGTGACGGCGCGCCGGCAGGCATCGCCAGCGGCCCAACTCTTGCGCGGCCCGGCGTTCGGCGCGTGGCGGTAGGTGCGCAGTGCGCCGTTGTCGATCCAGCTGTGTGACACCGCGGTGGTGATCTGTTCCTTGCTGCCGCCCAGCATCGCTGTGGCCACCGCGGTTGATGCCAGCCGCACCAGGACCACGTGATCCTGGCCGACGCGGTTGAAGCTGTTTTTCAGCGCGTAGCAGCCCTGGATCTCGTGCGCCTTGATCGCCCAGGTGAGCACGTCGCGCACGCTCGGGGGCGGCGTACCCTCGCGCCCTGCCTTGCGGCCGAGGTAATCGGCGACCGCGAGAATCGCACCGAGATTGTCCGACGGATGCCCCCACTCGGCCGCCAGCCAGGTGTCGTTGAAGTCGAGCCAGCGGATCTGCGTGCCGATCGCGAACGCGGCCTGCACCGGGTCCAGTTCATGGCTGGTGCCCGGCACGCGGGCGCCGCCTGGCAGCGTGGCGCCCGGCACCAGCGGTCCCAGGTGCTTGACGCATTCAGGAAATTTCATCGCCAGCATCGCCGTGCCGAGCGAGTCGAGCAGCATGTAGCGCGCGGTGTCGTAGGCCTCCTTCGAATCGATCCGGTAATCGACCACGTAGTCGGCAATATCCAGCATCGACTGATCGGGATCGGGACGTACGGCGGAGCGGATGTCGTGCGCACTCATGGTCAAATCTCGCCACAGGGAAAACGGGCATTTTAGCCGACCGCGCTGCCTCGTCGCTGCCCCGCTCGCTTGACCCTGCGAGTGCTGGCCGTGACAATTCACCCGCACATCCCAGAAGGGAGTAGTTCCTGACGCCAGATTTCCGGCATCAGTGCGGTGATCGTCAACACGAGCGGCGCATCGCTCCGGTCATCGCGGCAGGGTTACGCTGCGGACGAGACTTTTGTGGTGAACGCGGGCCGCGCGCGTCCGTGTTCACTGCATTGGCCCGACGCGCATGGGACACCGCATGCCACTGATCAGCTCTGATTTTTTCTCCGGCCTGCTGGCCATCATCCTGCTGGATCTGGTGCTGGCGGGCGACAATGCCATCGTGATCGCGATGGCGGCGCGCAACCTGCCGCCGCCGCTGCAGCGCAAGGCCGTATTCTGGGGCAGCTTCGGTGCGATCGCCGTGCGCGTACTGCTGACATCGGTAGTCGTGTTTCTGCTCAAGCTGCCAGGGCTGATGCTGGCCGGTGGCCTGCTGCTGCTGCCGATCGCGTGGAAGCTGCTGCAACAGTCCGATGACAGCAGCACGCTTCGGGTCAGCGCTCCGGACAGCCTGTGGAACGCGCTGCGCACGATCATCGTGGCCGATGCCCTGATGGGCATGGACAACGTGCTGGCGATCGCCGGCGCCTCGAAGGGGCATCTCGGTCTGGTGGTGCTGGGCCTGCTGATCAGCGTGCCGCTGGTGGTATGGGGCTCGACCCTGATCCTGCGCTGGATCGGGCGCTTCCCGATCATCATCTACATCGGTGCCGGTGCGATCGCCTTCACCGCCGCACGCATGATCGCGCACGATCCGCTGGCAGCCAGCCTGTTCGGCATGCGTCCGTGGATGGCGCATCCGCTGGAGTTGCTGCTGGTGGTCGCCATCTGCGCTGGGGGCTGGTGGCGTCGGCGACGCGCTTGAGTTGGGCCGGGCGCCGACCCACACTGAGCCGGTTTCCGACAACTCCACGAGGCCTATCGATGAAGCTCTACTACCTGCCCGGCGCCTGCTCGCTGGCCGATCACATCGTGCTGGAATGGATCGGCCAGCCTTATGAGGCACATCAGGTCGAGCGCGCCGAGCTGCGCTCCGAGGCCCATCTGAAACGGCATCCGGTGGGCCAGGTACCCGTGCTGGTCGAGGACGATGGCTGGCAGCTCACCGAGAACGTGGCCATTCTCAATTATCTGGCCGACCGCTTTCCGGCGGCGGGACTGGGCGGCGACGGCAGTGTGCGCGGGCGCGCCGAGGTGAACCGCTGGCTGGGCTACCTCAACTCGGAGGTGCACCAGACGTTCAAGCCGCTGTTTGCTCCGCAGCGCTTCATCACGGATGAAAGGCAGCATGCCGAACTGCAGGACACCGCCCGCACCAAGCTGCGCCAGCATTTCACCCTGCTCGACCGGCAGCTGGCCGATCGCGACTGGCTTACCGGCACGCGTTCGCTGGCCGATCCCTACCTGTACGTGGTGACGCGTTGGGCCAAGGCCAAACAGGTGAACCTGCAGGGACTGGAACAGCTGGCGCGCTTCCATGAGCGCATGCATGCGGATGCCGGCGTGCAGGCGGCGATGCAGGCCGAGGGACTGTAGCTCACCGTTGGTGCCGGCGCGCAGGGCCTCTGCGTGCCGGTACCACGGCAAGATTCAGCGCTTGTCGATCGGCACGTAGGCCTGGTCGTCCGGGCCGGTGTAGTTGGCGCTGGGACGGATGATCTTGCCGTCCTCGCGCTGCTCGATCACGTGTGCGCTCCAGCCGGCGGTGCGCGCGATCACGAACAGCGGCGTGAACATCGCGGTGGGCACGCCCATCATGTGATACGCGCTGGCGGAGAACCAGTCGAGGTTGGGGAACATCTTCTTGACCTCGGCCATCACCTTCTCGATCCGCTCGGAAACCTCGAACAGGGTCGGGTTGCCGCCCTCGCTGCACAGCTTGCGCGAGATCTCCTTGATGATCTCGTTGCGCGGGTCGGACACCGTATACACCGGATGGCCGAAGCCGATGATGATCTCCTTGCGCTCGACGCGGGCGCGGATATCCGCTTCCGCCTGGCCGGCGCTGCGGTAGCGCGCGATGATTTCCATCGCCACCTCGTTGGCACCGCCGTGCTTGGGGCCGCGCAGCGCGCCGATCGCGCCGGTGAGCGCCGAATACATGTCCGAGCCGGTGCCGGCGATTACGCGGGCGGCGAATGTCGAGGCATTGAACTCGTGCTCGGCGTACAGCACCAGCGACTTGTCCAGTGCCTGCGCGTGCAGCTCGCTCGGCTTCCTTCCGTGCAGCAGATGCAGGAAGTGCGCGGCGATCGAATCGTCGTCGGTCTGCGTCTCGATGCGCTTGCCATTGTGGCTGAAGTGGTACCAGTACAGCAGCATCGAGCCGAAGCTGGCCATCAGGCGATCGGCGATCTCGCGCGCGCCGGTGACGTTGTGGTCGTCCTTCTCCGGCAGCACGGTGCCAAGCATCGAGCAGCCGGTGCGCATCACGTCCATCGGGTGGGTGGCCGCAGGCAGCAGTTCCAGCGCAGCCTTGACCGGCGCCGGCAAGCCCCGCAGACGCTTCAGGCGCGCGCGGTAGTTGTTGAGCTCGGTCCAGTTCGGCAGTACGCCATGCACCAGCAGATACGCCACCTCCTCGAAACAGCCCTTGGTTGCCAGCTCGTGGATGTCGTAGCCGCGGTAATGCAGGTCGTTGCCACTGCGGCCGACCGTGCACAGCGCGGTGTTGCCGGCGGCGACGCCGGACAGCGCGACGGACTTCTTGGCCTTGGGCAGGGTTTGCGTGGTTTCGCTCATCAAGAACACTCCTGAGACTTGCAGATGCATGGCGATACCGCTGGCACCGCACACGTGAAAAGTGGGCCTGCCGTGATCACACCTGCTTGGCGGTAAACAGCGCGTCGAGTCGGCTTTCGAATTCGTGATAGCCGATGCGCTGGTACAGCTCCTCGCGCGTCTGCATGGTGTCGATCACATTACGCTGGTGGCCGTCGCGACGGATCGCCTGGTAGACGTTCTCGGCGGCCTTGTTCATCGCGCGAAAGGCAGACAGCGGATACAGCACGATGCCGACCCCCGCGCTGGCCAGCTCCTGCACGCTGAACAACGGGGTTTGGCCGAACTCGGTGATATTGGCCAGCACCGGCACCTTCACCACATCGACGAAGCGACGGTAGGTCGGCAAGTCGTATGCGGCTTCGGCGAAGATGCCGTCAGCGCCGGCCTCGACGCACTTAACGGCACGCGCAATCGCCGCGTCCACGCCATC
>JAJZGE010000263.1 GCA_021798675.1 Pseudomonadota bacterium
GGCGGCGCCTGTGTGCTGATGCCGTTGTGGCCGGGCTTCCGCACCACCGAGGTGCTGTTCACCTGCGTCGGCATCTCGTTCGCGCTGGCCAAGGTCGGCGTGTACTCGTCGATCGGCCTGCTGACCGCGGACCGCGGTGCGCACGGCCGTCTCACGTCGACCATCGAAGGCATGTTCATGCTCGGCGTGCTGGCCGGCAACTGGCTGTTCAGCGCCTTCATCGACCACGCCGATCCAGCCAACCTGGTCTGGCTGCGCGTGTACTGGCTGCTCGCCGCGCTGTGCGTCGCGGTGATCGCCCTGCTGGCCAGCTCACGCATGGACGAATCGGCCGCGCACAACGCGCGCACCGCGACCATGCGCGGATCGCTGGTCGAGATGCTGCAGCTGTTCGCACGGCCGCTGGTCTACGTGTTCCTTATCTCGGCCTTCCTCTACGTGCTGATCGAGCAGAGCTTCTCGACCTGGCTGCCGACCTTCAACAACGAGATCCTCAAGCTGCCGAATGCCATGAGCATCCAGCTGGCCAGCATCCTGCCCGGCGCGATCGCGCTGGGACGGCTCGGCGCCGGCCAGGCGCTGCGGCGGATGCACTGGTACACCCTGCTGAATGTCTGCGTGGTCGGCATGGCGGCGATCGTGCTGGTGAGCCTGCCGCTGGCGCGCGGCATCGTGCCCGGCACCACGGCCGGCTGGGGCCATGCCCCCCTCGCAGCGTGGCTGTTCCCGCTGGTCGGCCTGCTGATGGCACCGATCTACCCGGTCATAAACTCGGTGATACTCAGTTCGCTGCCGAAGCCCTCGCACGCGGCGATGACCGGCCTGATCGTGATCTTCTCCGCGCTGGGCGGCACGCTGGGTTCGCGCATCACCGCCATCGTGTTCGCCCGCTACAACGGCATCGACGCGTTCTATTTTTCGCTGCTGCCGATGAGCCTGGTGCTGCTGTCGCTGTTCTTCTTCAAGCGCGAAACGGACCGCGCCAACCCCACCGTCACGGCTGCGGTCGGCCTGGCGGCCAAGTGAACCGTCCCACGCTGGAGCACGCATGAAAACCCGACTCGCCTGCCTGGCCCTCGCCGCCCTGTTCGCCGCCCCGGCGATGGCCGCCACCGATCCGAGCTTCCTGCTCACCGGCACCAGCGCGAACTTCGGCAGCTACTTCCCCAGCTACCTGGCGAACGGCTATTTCTCGGTGATGACCTCGCCGCGCGGCACCGAGCCCGACCGCGGCTACATGGTCGCGTTCATGGACTACGCCAAGGGCGACATCGCCCGCCCCGCGGCGATCCCCGGCTGGAACGAGATCGACTACAACCCCGGCGGCGGCTGGCTCAACTCGACCCGGCTGGACGCCAAGATCTTCGCCGGCTACGCGCAGACGCTCAACCTGCACGACGCCACGCTCACCACGCGCTACGACTTCGACTACGCGAACAAATCCACCGGCGTGGAAGTGCAGAGCTTCGTCAGCCAGGCCGATCCGCACCTCGCCGCGGTGCGCTTCAGCATCACGCCGAAGTTCAGCGGCGACGTGCAGCTCAGCTTCCCGATCCGGCTGTGGTCGGAATACCAGCCGCGCTTCCCGATCGGCAGCATGAGCGGCGACCAGATGATCGCCGCGGTGATCGCCAGCGGGCAGAACCTGGACAACAAGCCGGTGCCCACGCCGGACCGCGCGCCGGTGTGGTACCCCGGCTACACCCGGGTGCTGTCGAACGGAGGCGACGCGAAGACGCTCACGCTGTGGCTGGACGGCCGCGCCGAGCAGGGCCTGACGATGGCCGAGGCGGCTGCGCTGCAGCTGCCGGCCGGCATCGCGGTGAAGCGCGCGACGGTGACCAAGGGGCCGTACAAGCTCTCGCTCGACCTGGTGGTGCACGTCGAGCAGGGCCATACCTATGCCTTCACCAAGTACGTGGCCGTTTCGCGCCAGGGCTGGGGCGGCGACGCCAAGACCGACCTCGCGCTCGCCACGCAGGCGCGCGACGGCGGCTTCGACCGGCTGCTGACGCGCCATCGCGACGCCTGGCACAGGCTGTGGCGGTCCGACATCGTGGTCGACGGCGACCCGCAGGTGCAGAAGGCCGTGCACTCCGACCTGTACTACCTGCTGTCCAACACCACGGTGGGCACGGCCTGGCCGATGGGCGCCTGCGCGCTGACCCCGAACTACGCCGGCCATGCGTTCTGGGACAGCGACTCGTGGGTGTTCCCCGCGCTGCTGCTGCTGCATCCCGAGCGCGCCAAGCCGATCGTCATGTTCCGCCACCGCACCATGCAGCCCGCGCGGGAGCGCGCCAAGCAGTACGGCGCCAAGGGTCTGATGTACCCGTGGGAGGCCGACCCGCAGACCGGCATCGACAACACGCCGCACTTCGCCTACGACGTCTACCGCGAGATCCACGTCAACGCCGACATCGCCATCGCGCAATGGCAATACTGGCTGGCCACCGGCGACATGGACTGGCTGAAGCAGGACGGCTGGCCGGTGATCCGCGGCATCGCCGACTTCTGGGCCAGCCGCGTCACCTGGGACAAGGCGCACGACCGCTACGAGATCCTGCACGTCACCTCGCCCGACGAGGCCTACAACGACGTGCCCAACGACGCGTTCACCAACGCCGCCGCGCAGAAGGCGCTGCGCATCGCGGTCAAGGCGGCGAAGCAGGTGGGCGCCACGCCCGACCCGCAGTGGTCACGCATCGCCGACCGGATGTACATCCCGTTCGACAAGGCCGCACAGCGCCACTACGACTTCGATCCCTCGGTGCCGCACGACAAGATCACCTGGATGGGCTCTTCGCTGGTCTGGCTGATGTACCCCAACCTCGACCTGCCGATGTCGCCGCAAGTGCGCCGCAACGACTTCGCCTTCCAGCTGCACGAACTGAAGACGCACGGCGACGACCCCAACGAGATGATGATGGTGATGCTGGCGGTGGGCGAGTCCGAACTCGGCGACGGCAAGGCCGCCGGCGACTGGCTGCAGCGCAACCTGGTGGGCTTCCTCAAGCCGCCGTTCAACGTGCGCACCGAGACCGTGGCTAACAACGCCGGCTACATCCTGGCCACCTCGGCCGGCTACATCCAGAGCCTGGCCTACGGCCTCACCGGCCTGCGCATCGACGGCAAGGGGCTGGACCCGGCCTACGCGCCGGTGCTGCCGCCGAGCTGGAAATCGGTGACGCTCAGGAACGTGCACTTCCGTGGCAAGCGCTACGACATCACGGTCGAACGCGATGCCGCCGGCAAGGCGAAGCTGGTGCGCCATGCGCTTTGATGCCGCCTGGCCCGAAACGTTTGCACCGGGCGTCGCCGTGGAGCGGCAGAATCGATGTGCCCGGCAGCCCGCCCTTCGACCCCGCGCCTTCGACGCTAGGCTCGGGATGAGCGGCTGAATCCGATGGCCGATCCGACCTAGTCCGATGTCCGCTACTGCGCCCAGCCTGCTCGAATCCATGCGCCAGGTCGGCGCGCTGCTGCACGCCGGCGACCTGCACTGCGCGGACGAACGGCTGCAGGCCATCGTCGCGGAGCATCCGGACCACGTGGAGGCCTTGCGCCTGCTCGGCGGCCTGCGCCTCGGCCGGGGCGACGTGGACGGCGCGGAGGCGCTGCTGCGCAAGGCGCTGACGCTGGATCCGCACTGGGCACCCACGCTGGCCACGCTGGGCGAATTGCTGCTCAACGCCGGCCGCGACGACGAGGCCGAACCGCTGCTGCGGCGCTCGGCCGCCAAGCTGCCGCAGGCCGCCGTGCTGCTGGCGCGCCACTGCAACGACCGGCGCCGGCCAACCGAGGTGCTGGCCATCGTCGAACCCTGGTGCGGCACCGGCCGCGCGCCAGCCGAACTGGTCGCGCAGCATGTGGCGGCGCTCGCCGCGCTGGGCCGCCGCGACGACGCGGTCGCTTTCTACCGTCGCCATGCCGAGGCCGCGCCGGAGCATGCCGGCGCGACCCATGCGCTGGCCGTCGCGCTGGCTGCCGCCGACCGTCACCGCGACGCCGAACGCATGGCCAGCCACGCGCTGGCGCAAGGGCACCGAACCGCCGGCGTGCACTTCACGCATGCGCGCAGCCTGATCGCGCTCGGCGAATTCGAGCATGCCGAGGCCGCCCTGCGCGACGGCCTGCGGCTGGAGCCGCGCAACGTCGAGGCGCACGACCGCCTGGCACGGCTTGTGTGGATGCGCAGCGGCGACCGCGCGCAAGCCACCGCGCTGCTCGACGAAGCGCTGCAGCGTTTCGCTGGCGACGAAGCGCTGCTCGCCGCCAAGGCCGCGATCCTGCAGGGCGCCGGCGATGCACGCGGTGCGCTGGCCTGCCTTGCCGATGCGGCTGCGCGCACGCAGGCGTCGCCGGCGCTGCTGGTGCGCGCCGGGCTGGCCGCGCTCGACGTC
>JAJZGE010000264.1 GCA_021798675.1 Pseudomonadota bacterium
CAAGTCCTATGCATCCGATCCGAACGGTCTGGTGATGCCTGGCTACACCCAGGTCAACGCCTATGCCAGCTACGACATCAACGATCGCATGACGGTATCGCTCAACGTGGACAACCTGTTCAACAGCATCGGCCTCACCGAGATCGACCAGAGTCCGCAATCGGTAACCGCCAGTGGCCTCAACACGGCCCGCTCGATTCTCGGCCGGACCATCTATGCGACCTGGCAGTACCACCTGTGAGCCAGGCTGATACCACTGCGTCACGGCGCTGGGCGTCGGCGGCCCTCGACAGCGTGCTCGATGCCGCAGGTCCCGCCCTGCGCGCATCGCTGGAACGACGCTACGCACGCTGCGGTGCGAGGCTGCTGCAGACGCTGGACGAACTCTACGGCGACCAGCCGCAGTTCGGCGCCTGGCTGGCAAGCCTGTGCCGGGAGCTCGGGACGCTGGCAGGTGCGCGTCCCGATGCCCTGCGGGCACTGGACCGCCGACGCGAGGACGCACCCGGCTGGTTCATCGACGCCAAGCTGGTCGGCTACTGCGCCTACGTCGATCGCTTCGGTGGCGACCTGCGCGGAGTGACCTCGCGCATCGGCTATTTGAAAGAGCTCGGCGTCGGTTATCTCCATCTCCTGCCGTTCCTCCGCGCTCGCAACGGCGACAGCGACGGCGGCTTTGCCGTGGCGGACTTCGATCAGGTCGATCCGGCACTGGGCACCATGGACGACCTGGAGGCATTGACCGCGGCACTGCGCGAGGCCGGCATCAGCCTGTGCGCCGACCTCGTGCTCAACCACGTCGCCGACGAGCACCCCTGGGCACGGGCCGCGCTGCAGGGCGATCCGGAATACCGGGCGTTCTTCCACCTGTTTCCCGACCGCAGCCTGCCGGACCGCTACGAAGAGACGCTCGGCCAGGTGTTTCCGCAGGCGGCACCGGGCAATTTCAGCCACGTCCCGGCGCTGGACGGCTGGGTGTGGACCACCTTCTATCCATTCCAGTGGGACCTGAACTACGCCAACCCGGCCGTATTCGCGGCCATCGCCACCACCCTGCTGCGCCTGGCCAATCGTGGCGTGGAAGTGTTCCGGCTCGATTCCGCGCCCTACCTGTGGAAGCGCATGGGTACGAGCTGCACCAACCAGCCCGAGGTACACCTGATCCTGCGGGCGCTGCGCGCCATCGTGGACCTGGTCGCACCCGCCGTGTTGCTGAAGGCCGAGGCGATTGTTCCTGCGGCGGAGCTAGCGCCGTATTTCGGCGAAGACGCGGGCCGTGGCCATGAATGTCATCTCGCCTATGACAGCGGCCGGATGGCGGCCGGATGGGCCAGCCTGGCCGAAGGCACTGCCACGCTGTTGCGTCGGCAGTACGGCACCGCTCCCGATGTGCCTGAGCACTGTGGCTGGATGAGCTATGTGCGCTGCCATGACGACATTGTCTGGAGCGTGCTGCGTCCGGACGTGGAGGCGACCGGCGGTGATTTCCGGACACGCATCGGCGAAGCCGCGGCGCGCCTGGAAGGACGACGTCCCGGTAGTTTCGGGCACGGCATGTCGTTCCAGACCGCCGATGGCGCCGACCTGCACGGCACCAACGGCATGACGGCCGCCCTTGTCGGCCTGCTGCCGCCCGAGGGGGCTGCAGTGGACGCCGCCGCCATGCGCCGCTTCTCGTTGGTCTACGGCCTGGCCTTCTTCAGCGGCGCCATCCCGCTGATCTACATGGGTGACGAACTGGCCCAGCCCAACAACGACGCCGCGGCGGATTCGGCACGCCTCGCACTCGATGGACGCTGGCTGCAGCGCCCCTGGTTCGATTCCTGTCGTGCAGCACGCCGGCTCGCGGACGAATCCACCGCCACATGCCAGAGCTGGAGCACCTTCGCCCGCCTGGTGGCCGCGCGGCGGCACCCTGCGTTCGATCCGCATGCGATGCCCGAGTCAATCGGACCGGATCATCCCACGCTGCTGACGCTGCGCCGGGGCGAACAGCTGGTGGCGGTATTCAATCTCGGCAGCAACGAAGAAACCTTCGACTGGCGCTCGCTGCAGGCCACGGATGGCTGGACGACGCTGCTCGATACCACCGGCGCCCCGCCCACGGACGGGGCGGATGCAGTCCGGTTGCCACCGTGGTCGATGAGTTGGAGGGTACGCACATGACGCTATTCGATACCGGCATGCCGTCCAGCGTGGACGAACCGCGCTGTGTCGTGTTCGGCGAAATGCTGGTGGATGTGTTCCATGATCGTCTGGTGCCGGGCGGCGCACCGTTCAACGTGGCCATGCACCTGGCCGGGCTCGGCCTGAGGCCGCACTTGATCTCGCGCCTGGGGCATGACGAGGAGGCGCAATACCTGCGCGTGGCAGCCCAGCGCACGGGGCTCTCGCTGGCTGGACTGCAGCTCGATCGCAGCCGGTCGACCGGACGCGTCGAAGTCGTCGAGGATGCCGACGGGCACCATTTCCGGATCCTGCAAGACCAGGCCTACGACCACATCGACGCCGACGACGCATGCGCGTCCGCCGCGCGCTACGTGGGGGGCCGCGGCACTTGGCTGTATTCCGGCACGCTGGTGCTCCGTTCGCCGGCAGCGCGCGCCAGCCTGGCGAGGTTGCGCGGCAGCCTGGTGCATCGCAGCTACGTCGACCTGAACTGGCGCGACGCCGGCACGGCGCCGGCCGATGCCCTCGATGCCTTGCGCGGCACCACCATCCTCAAGGTCAGCGACGAGGAGCAGATGCAGTTGCTCGCCTGGTCCGACCTCCCTTGCGTGGCCGGATCGGGGCGGCCTCATCTCGGCGAGCGCAGCGCCGCCCTTCGCACGCTGCTGCGCGGCCTCGGCGTGGAGGAGCTGCTGGTCACCCACGGTGCGCTGGGCGCCGCTGCCTGGAATGCCGACGGCGAATGCATCGCCTCGTCGCCGGCCGCACCGGTAGCACGGCTGGTTGATACGGTGGGTGCCGGCGATGCCTTCTCTGCCATGGCCCTGGCGCAACTGATGCTCGGCCTCGGCGTGGAGGAGCTGTTGCCCCGTGCCACGGCCTTTGCCGCGTCGATCTGCGGCCTGCGCGGAGCCTTGCCCGACGAACCCGGTTTCTACGATCGATGGCGGATGGACGCACCGGTGCCGCTGGCCGATGCCCCGGTCGCTGCCGCCCTGGGCTCTCGGGAAAGGTAACCGCCATGCGCAAACCCAGGCTGGGCTTCTGGCAAATCCTGAACATGAATGTCGGATTTTTCGGCATTCAATTCAGCTTCGGGCTGCAACAGAGCAACATGAGCCCGATCTACAAGTACCTGGGTGCCCACGACGCCACCCTGCCCTACCTGTGGCTGGCGGGGCCGATCACCGGACTGGTGGTACAGCCGCTGATTGGCGCATTCAGCGACCGCACCACCAGCCGCTTCGGTCGCCGCACGCCGTATTTCCTGGTCGGTGCACTGTTGTGCAGCGTATGCCTGCTGGCCATGCCGCTGAGTCCCGCCCTGTGGGTGGCCGCCAGCCTGCTCTGGATACTGGATGCGGCCAACAACATCACGATGGAGCCTTACCGGGCCTTCGTCGGTGACCGCCTGGACCAGTCACAGCACGCGACCGGCTACCTCATGCAGAGCGCGTTCACCGGGCTCTCGCAGACCCTCGCCTACCTCACGCCGTCGATCCTGGTGGGGCTGGGCATGCAGGCTTCGCAGACCACCAGCCATGGCATACCCAACGTGGTGCTGGTCGCGTTTGCGATCGGCGCCCTCTGCTCGATCGTCAGTGTGGGGTGGTCGGCCTGGACCACGCCGGAGTTGCCGCTCGCGCCCGCCGAGCTTGAGCGCATGCGCGCCACGCCGCATAGCTTGCGTGCCACGTTCACCGAGGTGGTCGACGCGATCCGCGAGATGCCCCAGACCATGCGCCAACTGGCGCAGATGATGTTGCTGCAATGGTACGCAATGTTCTGCTACTGGGAATACATCACGCTGTCGCTGGCGCGTTCGCTGTACCACACCACCGACTCTGCCAAGCCAGGCTTTACCCAGGCCGTGCTGGTCACCGGGCAGATCGGCGGCTTCTACAATTTCGTCGCCATGCTTGCGGCATTCGCGATGATGATCCTTGCCCGGCGATGGGGGGCCCGACGCCTGCATGCAGCCTCGCTGCTGCTGGGCGGTCTGGGCATGCTGGTGCTGCCGCACGTGCATACGCGCGGACTGCTCTTCCTCCCCATGGTCGGGGTCGGGCTCGCCTGGGCCAGCATGATGGGCAACCCTTACTCCATGCTGGCCAGCTGCGTGCCTCCGGCGCGTGCCGGCGTCTACATGGGCCTCTTCAATGTCTTCATCGTGCTGCCGATGTTGCTTCAGATCGTCACCGTGCCGCTGTTTTACGAACACTGGCTCG
>JAJZGE010000265.1 GCA_021798675.1 Pseudomonadota bacterium
CCAGTCGGTGTAGGCCACCGCGCCCGGCCGCGACGGCGCCTTCCACTTCACCCGGCCCGCCGGATAGGTGTACGGGCGGTGGTTGGAGGTGGTCATGATGTGCAGGAAGAACGGCTTACCCTCGGCGTGGATCTGGTCCATCTGGTTCAGCGCCAGCGTGAACAGGTCCTCGTCGGATACACCCCACACGTTCTGGCTGTGGATCGGCGTGCCGGGCGGGATGGCGCTGCGGTCGACCGTCTTGTAGCCGTTGTGGCCGAAGAAGTAGTTCATGTTGTCGAAGTAGCCGTAACCGCCGTACACGAACTCCGACTGGTAGCCGCGCTGGTTGAAGATGCTGGCCAGCGAGAACAGGTTCTCGTTGTTCTTCTCGCGCACCAGCGAATCGCCCGGCGTCGGCGGTACGGACAGCGACAGCGCCTCCAGCCCGCGCACCGTGCGCGTGCCGTTGGCGTAGAGGTTGTCGAAGAAGATGCTCTTGCCGACCAGCGAGTCGAGGAAGGGCGTGAGGCCCTGCTTGTTGCCGAAGGTGCCGAGGTAGTCGCCGGACAGGCTTTCCACGCTGATCAACACCACGTTGAGATGCTTCTCCGGGCCGGTCGCGCGAATGGCACGCGTCAGGTCGCGCGGGTCGTTGCTGGCGAAGCTGGCGTTCGGCGCCCTGAGTTGCTCGCGGATCAGCTTGAAGGCTTCGTCGTCGGGCAGCGAGCGGTAGAATTTCTTGTAGTCGAGATGGCTGCTGCGGAACGCTGCGAAGAACTGGTAGATGCCGTTGCCGGCCAGTTCGTTGACGTAGTTGTTGGCGCTGCGGTCCTTCATCTCGCCGTTCACGCCGGCCACCGAGAGCACCGTGAGCACCAGCCACACCAGCGGCACGCGCGCGCGCTGCCACAGCGTGCTGCCGTCGTCGCGCGCGCGCAGGCCTCGGCGGGAAAGCACGAACACCACCAGCGCCAGCACCACCAGCAGTGCCAGCCAGGTGCCGACCGGGTATGACTCGCGGATATTGCCGATCACCTCGGTGGTGTAGACGAGGTAGTCCACCGCAATGAAGTTGAAGCGCACGCTGAACTCGTTCCAGAACACCAGCTCCGACGCCGCGACGAACAGCAGGCCGTACAACAGGGCCAGCGCCAGCACGTACAAACCCCACTGTCCGCTGGTGCGGTTGTAGGCGAGCGCAGGCATCGGCAGGAAGAACAGGAACACCGCGAGGATCGGCCACGACTCGTGCAGGTGCACGTGCCAGAGCAGGAACAGCGTGCCAAGCGTCGCCGCGTACAGCGCCGCCATGCCAAGCAGGTACAGCAGCCAGCGCCCCACGCCCGCCACCGGCGCGCGTCGTGTCGGTACCAGCCACAGGAAGAGCACCATCGGCCAGGCAAGGTAGACGAAGGTGATCAGGTCGTAGCCCAGGCCCACGCCGAACGCATACAGCCAGTTCAGCGGATTCGGCGACACGTTGTGGCCCGACATCACCAGCAAGACGATGCGCGTCGCGAAGCAGATCGCGAGATAGGCGATGCCAAGCCACCACAAGGGACGAAAGCGCTGATGCAATGGGGAAGACGAGAACAAGGGACGCGACACGAACAGCTCCGGCAGTTGCGTAAAAGCCAGCGCGCGTTATACACGCAAGCCGAACAAGGTTTGCATAATTCCGGTGCCGGCGCCCGCTGATGCAGGGTGCGTCAGACGCGATGGCGCTTGCATGCCGATCGTTGCGTCAACGCGCTCGCGTCCGGGTCGCGCCTACACTTCCGCCTTGAACGTGCGCCCGAGCGATGCGCCAATGCCGTGGTAATGGCGGAACACGTAGAACAGCGGACGATAGCGCCGTGGATCGATGTGCGAGCTGCCGGGCACCACGATATCCGCGTGGGCATGCACCGCGCATACTTCCAGCTCCAGCGTGTAGTAGCCGCCCGCGTCGCCTCGCCAGGCTTCCAGTGGACGTTTCGCGGCATGCAGCAGACGGGCCTCCAGCTGCAAGGGCGCCTCGCCGATGCGCGGCGCGTTCACCCGCAGCGACGGCAGCGCATGCCAGCCGGCCAGGGCGAACTTGTCCGCCACGTGGCGATAGTTGCGCTTCCAGCGCGGCACGGGATCGGCGCCGCTGGTGGGCGCCAGGCATTCCACCGATGCCTGCATGGCCTCGCTTGCGAGGTTGAGCACGCACTCGCGTTCGCGCAGCAGGTTGGCCAGGCCCTGTCCGCCGCCGGTCAGGCCTATCGTCACGCGGTCGGCCAGCGCCCAGGCCGAAGACATCGGCGTGATGTTGGCCGAGCCGTCCGGATTCCTCGTGGTGATCAGCACCACCGGAGTGCCGAAGTAGAGGATGGAGGGATGGATCTGCAGAGTGTCGGGTGCGCGGTAGGTATCCATGGGGGCAGTGTCGCGGGCCGGGCTGCCGGATGTTTCGCCATACGGCGAAACGAGCCTGTGTGGCCGCCACTACACTGCGCGCATGAGCCGTGCCGACCTGCCAAGCCGCTACCAACTGGCCGAATTGGGCGCGCTGCTGGCGGAGCCGGCGCGCGCGGCGATGCTGCTGGCATTGCTGGACGGCAGTGCGCGACCCGCCGGCGAACTCGCGCGCGTCGCCGGCGTAGGGGCGGCCACGGCCAGTGCACACCTGAAGCGCCTGCGGGATGGCGGTCTGCTGGTCGTGCACGAACAAGGACGGCATCGTTATTACCGGCTGGCCGACGATGACGCGGCGGCATGGCTGGAAGCGATGGCGTTGCCGCGTGCACCGCGCGTGCCGCGGCCGCGTGGCAGCGATCCGGCACTATGCCGTGCGCGCACCTGCTATCGGCACCTGGCCGGGCAGCTTGGCGTGGCGTTGTGCGAAGCATGGCTGGCCCGTGGCTGGTTGCGCGCTGGAGGCGATGGCATGCATCTCGATGCGGCCTGCGCGGAGGCGCTGGCCGCGAGTGGCCTGGTCCAGCCACCGTCAAGCTGGCTGCTGGGACTCTGCGGCCGCGGTTGTCTCGACTGGACGGAACGGAAGCTGCATCTGGGTGGCCCGCTTGGCGTGGCCATTACCGGCGCCATGCTGGATGCCGGCTGGCTGCGGCGCAGCCAGCGCAGTCGGGCCTTGCTGCCCAGCGACGATGGCTTGCGCCGACTGGCGCAGCTCGGTGTGCGGCTGGATGCCTTGGTCGATCCAGCCGCCTGAAACCCTTGCCTCGATATAAATCCACGGAACATTCCCCGCGGCGCGCCGATTTCAAGAACTTTCGATTTCGAGGAAAAGCGTCGCCTTCGGGCGGATTCCTGCGCGGCTCCAAAGCAACCGCCTGCCGTCCAGGTTCCAACGGGCAAGGCATTGATCCCGGTGTCTTGGTAATGCGCAACATATTACGCCTTCGCGCCGAATCGCCCTTCGCTGAAATGCAATATGAAAGCAAAGTGAATGACAAATGCGTTGTTGGTAGAGGTTTCCATTTCCACGTATTGACGCGTGCAAATTCCATTGCGTAGGTTTCAGGAGTTCGCCATGGGGAGCATGGCGACAGGTTCCGAGCGGCCACCGTGGGGGCGGGGGTCGTCGAGCAAAGTCCAGGGCTGGCCGTGAGAGGGATTCTCCCAGGGGAACGGTCGCTGCAGATGGACGCTCGGGAATCGTCCGGCAAGTAGAAACCTTCGCCGCATGCGTATGCGGCATTCGTCTTTGCCACGGGGCCACGAGGCCGCGTCAGCCTCGCTTGCGCCGAAAATGGGGAATCGTCCGTGCGACCTGCAGTTCCTCCAAATGTTTGGGTTGCCACTGTTGCCCGCGTCGTGGTTGCCATGTCGGCGCGTGCCGGCTCGAACGGGATGGCCGATGGGACGCATGGCGGTGCGCTGACCCAGGCGGACGACGTGCGCGCCTCGTCCGGGAGGTATGCCGACCAGGGCATGGATTTCCCCGGCAGGCCGGATATCACCAACCCTACCTTCGAAACGCGTGGCCGGCTTGCCATGGTCGCCAGCCGTAGCGACGAGTCCGTTCCCGTTTCGCATGTACACGCCTGGCACGGCAACGAGGCCGGGTGCTCGACTGCATGAACTGTTGGCTTTGACGAGCGATGTGGCGTGCAGGATGCGTGCCGTTTGTAGCTAGAGGCGTGAATCCTGCTCAGCGCCTCCGGATGTTCGACATGGGACGTGCGACCAATCTCATTCCGATGCCTGAGCGGGGGCCAGGCACTCGGACATTCAACAGCACCATTCGGGGAGCAAGCATGAAGCAGATCGTTTTGAAGACGCTGGTTGCGTCGGTTTTGTTCGGACTGGCGGCAGGCCCGGCGCTGGCGCATAACAATGGCGGCAAGTCGTCGGAGCTCAATCCGTATGCGCCTGCCTACGGGCACAGCTATCGCCATGGCGCGATACCGACGCGCGAAGTGCA
>JAJZGE010000266.1 GCA_021798675.1 Pseudomonadota bacterium
CGAGGGCTTGCCGGCACTCCTTGAGGCCGGCAAGCGCTTGCGCCCGGCCGCGCCCGCGCGGAAACTGCGCCGGCGCGGGCGCCTTCGTCGGCGAAAGGGGCGGGAGATGGCTGGTTTGGGGCTGTTGAAGAGGCTGGTGGGGGGCGAGCGCCGCCACAGCGAACCGCGGGTCCGTGCGGTGGCCAGTACGCGGGTGCTGGTGGTGGATGATTCGGCCACGATTCGTGCCGTGCTGGGCAAGATGCTTGCGCAGGACGGCTACGAGGTGCTCAAGGCAGCCGACGGCGAAAGCGCGTTGGCGCTGGCGCGGGAGGAGCCGCCTGGCCTGGTCTTCCTGGATATCGTGATGCCGGGCATGTCCGGCTTCGAGGTGCTGCGGACGCTGCGGCACGAGGCTGCCACGCGGCACGTGCCCATCGTGATGATCAGCGGCAACGTGCAGGCCACCGAGCAGTTCTACGTGAAGCGTTACGGCGCGGACGATTTCATGAAGAAGCCGTTCGGCCGCGTGGAAGTGTTCGAACGCATCCGCCAACTGGTGCTGGCCGGCCGCTTGACGGCGCGCACCACGACCGCAGATCCCGTGTTGCCGCCCGGCGTGAGCCAGGCCGAATGGGACGCGATCCCGGATATCGCGATGCCGGACGAGGCACATATGCTGCCGCCGAAACCGAACGATCAGTAAGAGCTTGTCGCTACTTCCTCACTGTGTCCACTCAACCCCTCCCCCTGAGGGGGAGGGGTTTTCGTTGACGTGCGGCCATGGATGGCCGCACGTTTGATTCTCGCGATCAGCGACGATCACAAAGATCACTTCAGGTCGAAGCGGTCGAGGTTCATCACCTTGGCCCAGGCCGCCACGAAGTCGCGCACGAACTTCTCCTTACCGTCGGTGCTGGCGTAGACCTCGGCCAGCGCGCGCAGCACCGAGTTCGAGCCGAACACCAGGTCGACGCGTGTACCGGTGTATTTCACCGCACCGGTCTTGCGGTCGCGGCCTTCGAACAGCTCGCCGGCCGGCTTCCATTCAATGGCCATGTCCAGCAGGTTGACGAAGAAGTCGTTGCTCAGCACGCCACTTTGGGCGGTGAATACGCCGTGCGCGCTGCCGTCGTGGTTGGCGCCCAGCACGCGCAGGCCGCCGACCAGCGCGGTCATCTCCGGCGCGGTCAGGGTGAGCAGTTGCGCCTTGTCGACCAGCAGGTGTTCGGCGGGGACGTCCGACTTCGCTTTGAGGTAGTTGCGGAAGCCGTCGGCGAACGGTTCCAGGTGGCCGAAGGATTCGATGTCTGTCTGCTCCGCGCTGGCGTCGACGCGGCCCGGCGAGAACGGTACCTCCACGGCGACGCCCGCCGCCTTGGCCGCCATTTCGATGCCCACGCCGCCGGCCAGCACGATCACGTCGGCCAGCGAAGCCTTGCCCGACGCCCGCTGGATTTCCTCCAGCATCGGCAATGCTTTGATGGCCTGCGCGTTGACGGCCCAGTCTCTCTGCGGGGCCAGCCGGATGCGCGCGCCGTTGGCACCGCCACGCTTGTCACCGCCGCGGAAGGTCGAGGCCGACGCCCAGGCGAGTGACACCAGTTGCGATACGCTGAGGCCGGAAGTCGCGATCTTCGCCTTGAGATCGGCGATGTCCGCCGCGCTCGGATGGTGCGAGGCCTTGGGCAACGGATCCTGCCAGAGCAGGTCTTCCTGTGGCACCTCGGGACCGAGGTAGCGGGCCTTCGGGCCGAGGTCGCGATGGGTCAGCTTGAACCAGGCGCGCGCATAGGCGTTGGCGAACGCCTGCGGGTCATCGCGGAAGCGGCGCGAGATCTTCTCGTAGGCCGGGTCGAAGCGCAGCGAGAGGTCGGTGGTGAGCATGGTCGGCCGGCGCTTCGGCGAATCCGGCGACGGGCCCGGGATGATCGCCTCGACGCCCTTGGCCACCCACTGGTGCGCGCCGGCCGGGCTCTTTTCCAGCTCCCACTCGAAGTCGAACAGGAACTTGAAGAAATCGTTGCTCCATTGCGCAGGACTACGCGTCCAGGTGACTTCGAGGCCCGAGGTGATCGCGTCCTTGCCCTTGCCGCTCGCGAAGGTATTGGCCCAGCCCAGCCCCTGCTGTTCCAGCGGAGCGGCTTCCGGCTCAGCGCCGACGTGGCTGGCAGGCGCGGCGCCATGGGTTTTGCCGAGCGTGTGGCCGCCGGCGATCAGCGCCACGGTCTCCTCGTCGTCCATCGCCATGCGGGCGAAGGTTTCACGGATGTCGTGCGCGGCGGCGACCGGATCGGGCTTGCCGTCCGGGCCTTCCGGGTTCACGTAGATCAGGCCCATCTGCACGGCGGCCAGCGGGTTGTCGAGGTTCCGTTCGCCGGGCTTGCCGTGCGAGTAGCGGCTGTTCGGCGTGCCGCTCACGGCCAGCCACTCGGATTCGTCGCCCCAGGACACGTCGAGATCGGGCTCCCACACGTCCTCGCGGCCCGCGGCGAAGCCGAAGGTGCGGAAGCCGCTGGATTCCAGTGCGACGTTGCCAGCCAGCACGATCAGGTCGGCCCAGGAAATCCGCTGGCCGTATTTCTGCTTGATCGGCCACAGCAGGCGACGCGCCTTGTCGAGGTTGCCGTTGTCCGGCCACGAATTGAGCGGGGCGAAGCGCTGCTGCCCGCGGCCCGCGCCACCGCGGCCGTCGCCGACGCGATAGGTGCCGGCGCTGTGCCAGGCCATGCGCACCATCAGGCCGGCGTAGCTGCCGAAGTCGGCGGGCCACCAGTCCTTCGAATCGGCCATCAGGGCCAGCAGGTCCCGTTTCAGCGCGGCGTAGTCGAGCTTCCTGAACTCGGCGCGGTAATCGAAGCCCTTGCCGAGCGGGTTGGACTTTTCGGAGTGCTGGCTCAACAGGTCGAGCCGCAGCTGGTTCGGCCACCAGTCGCGATTGGTGGTGCCGGTGGCGGCGGGATGGAAGGGACACTTCGCTTCGGCGGACATGGGGGCTCTCCTTGGGGGCTGTAACGGCCGCACCCAATCTATGCCGTTGCGGCCATGCGTAGAATTCGATTGTTTCAATGCCGCCGATAGCGCCTGGCTATCGGCGGGATCGAGATCCCGAGCATGCCGCATGCATCGTGACGGAGAAGTGTCGCGCCGTTTCAGCGCAGCTGCTTGAGCCGGTAGAGCGCTTCCAGCGCATCGCGGGGCGTCAGCGCGTCGGGGTCGATGGTGTCCAGCGCATGTTCCACCGCCGAAGGCGCCGGCGGCGCGAACAGGCCGAGTTGTGGCGAGGCGTCGACCGCGGCAGGCATCGCACTGGCGTGCGCGTGCATGCCACGCTCCAGTTCCGCCAGCGTGCGCCGGGCGTCGGCAATCACCGCCTTCGGCAGGCCGGCGAGCGCCGCTACCTGCAGGCCGAAGCTGCGGTTGGCGGGGCCGTCCTTCACCGCGTGCATGAACACCAGCTGCTCGCCGTACTCGACGGCGTCCAGATGCACGTTGGCGATGCCGGCGTACTCGCCCGCGAGCCCGGTCAACTCGAAATAGTGCGTGGCAAACAGGGTGAAGGCGCGGCTGGCCGCGGCGAGGTGCACCGCGCAGGCACGCGCCAGCGCGAGGCCGTCGTAGGTGCTGGTGCCGCGGCCCACCTCGTCCATCAGCACCAGACTGTGCTCGGTGGCGTTGTGCAGGATGTTGGCCGTTTCGCTCATCTCCACCATGAAGGTGGACTGGCCGCGCGAGAGGTCGTCGCCGGCGCCGATGCGGGTGAAGATGCGGTCGACCGGTCCGATCACGGCGTGGCCGGCCGGTACGTAGCTGCCGATGTGTGCAAGCAACACGATCAGCGCGTTCTGCCGCATGTAGGTGGATTTGCCGCCCATGTTCGGGCCGGTGATCACCAGCATGCGGCGGCCGTCGTCGAGCCTCAGGTCGTTCGGCTCGAACGGTTCCTCGCGCACTTTCTCCACCACCGGATGGCGGCCGCGTTCGATCGTGATCCCGGCTTCGTCGGTCAGCACTGGCTCTGCCCAGTCCAGTGTCTCGGCGCGTTCGGCCAGCGTGCCCAGCACGTCGAGTTCCGCGATGGCGGCGGCGGCCTGCTTCAGGGGCTCCAGCCTTTCGGTGAGCGTATCGAGCAGCGCCTCGTATAGCGCGCGCTCGCGCATCAGCGAGCGCTCCTTCGCGCTGAGGACCTTGTCCTCGAACTGCTTGAGCTCCTCGGTGATGTAGCGCTCGGCGTTCTTCGTGGTCTGGCGGCGCGTGTAGTGCGTGGGTGCCTTGTCCGACTGCGCCTTGCCGATCTCGATGTAGTAGCCGTGCACGCGGTTGTAGCCGACCTTCAGCGAGGCGATGCCGCTGGCCGCCTTCTCGCGTTCCTCTAGCTCCACCAGGTACTGGTCGGCGTGGGTCGACAGACG
>JAJZGE010000267.1:0-1883 GCA_021798675.1 Pseudomonadota bacterium
CCGGCTACTCATGGCTGCAATCGCAGCTTTGGTATTGGCTGCTGGCGCGTTGCTTCTGGCTGGAGCCGGGCTGCCTCCACCGCGTTTCACGCTGGATAGAGATCAAGGAAGTGTTGATCCGATCAGCTACCCGCGATGGCGCACAGCGAGCGATTGGTTGTCACAGCGAAAGTATGCCGTGTTGACCTTTGACGATGGCCCATATGGTGGCGGAGTGGATGAGCGCATTCTGGAAATCCTTCAACGGCATCATGCCCATGCGTTATTTTTCCTGGTGTGCAGCCACCTGACTACCGCTACGAGTCGGGTACCGAGTGAGATTGAGCGAGCTGGCAATCTCGTCGGCAACCATAGCTACGACCACCCACACCTCAACCAGTTGCACGCAGCAGGTTTGCAGCAACAGATCGAGGGGTGCAGCGCGCGGCTTGCGGCGTTGACAGGACATCGACCATGTTTCTTTCGGCCGCCATTCGGTGAGACATCGCCTCGTGTCATGCAGGCTGTGCAGTCAGCAGGCATGAAGCAGGTGCTATGGGATGCGAATAGTGAGGACAGCTGGCTGAAGCATCCGAATCAGATCCTGTACTGGAGTCTCAGGGAGACCGGAAATGGATCCATCCTTCTCATGCATGACAGCCCTACCACGGCTGTGGTGCTTGATCGTGTGCTGACGGCGCTGGAAAAGCGCGGATTTCGGTTTGTATTGCCGGCCCAGCGGCCCTCCCCTGGTTGCGCGTGGTCTGCTCAGACTTGATCCTGACTGATGGCCCGGGCGAAGGCTTCAAAATCTCCGAGATGCCGGGTGGCGATCGCGTGCACGATGGCCCAGTCGATGGCGCCGTAGTTGTGTACGGCGATGTTGCGGAAACCGACGGCATTCTTCAGTCGCAGCGCCAGCCCGGCGGGTAGGCGACCCGCGCCGGCCAGCTGATCGAATGCCTGTCCCATGGTGTCGGGTACGGGTTGTCCCAGGATTGACAATGTGTGGAGCGCGAGGTCGACGCAGATCTGCAAGGCGCGGCTCAGGTTGAGTACCACGATGTCCTGCAAGTCGGGATCGCCTGCCAGCGTTGCAACGTCGGCGGGGCAGCGCTCGCGCACCCGATCGAGGCAACGTCGCAGCAAGTCGAGCTTGCGCGCAACGATCAACCGATCCATGCCCGTTTCCTCTCTTCCAGCGTGCGTTCGACATAGGGCATGAAGTCCTCCATGGCGTAGACGTGCCGCTGCATGAGCGGGACCAGATCGGCCGCTTCGCCGCGAATTTGCCGGCCATATTTGAGGATCTGCCCCAGCAGGGGTTCGCCGACGGTACGCAGATCAACCAGGTCGACCGGCCGCCCCGTCATGGAGGCGATGTCGGCGATGAGTTGCATTTTCTGGTCGGCGTCCAGCGGCGTGGGCAGTTGCACGGCCACGTCGATATCGCTGTCGTGACGTGCGTCGCCCCGGGCTACCGAACCGAACACGATCGCCAGATCGATTTCTGGATGCTTTGCTAGCGCCGCCTGTACTTGCGGAATGGACACGGTCGTCACTCTTGCTAGGGCGGGCATGGCCGTCGGCTTCCTTCGCATCGTCGCACAGCGCGGCGGGCGGTGCCCACCGCTTCGCCGGGTATCGGGTGAGCATGATTATCAGGCTTCCTGTGGCAATCAGGTTGGAGTCCGCCTGGCCGCTGTAGGAGCACCCTGTGCGCGATGCCCTTCGCTCCGGTCGACATCAGAGCATTCGCGCACAGGGTGCGCCTACGGATGATTCACAGCCACTTCGAGCGCTTGAGCAGCACGTAGATGCCGCCGACCACGCCCGCCATCACCGCGATCATCACCGGGTAGGCCCACGGCTGGCTGAGTTCGGGCATGTGGGTGAAGTTCATG
>JAJZGE010000267.1:1893-4355 GCA_021798675.1 Pseudomonadota bacterium
CGAGCATGGCGGCCCAGCCGGCGAGTTTTTTCATCACCTCGTTCTGGCCGAAGGTGACCAGCGAGAGATTGACGTTGATCGCGGCGGTGAGCATCTCGCGCATCGCGCTGATCGATTCGTTGACGCGGAACACGTGGTCGTGCACGTCGCGGAAATACGGGCGCAGCACGTCGGGGATCAGCTGCTGATGCAGCCGCTCCAGCTGGCTGATGATGTCCTGCAGCGGCGCCACCGCCAGGCGCAGTGTCAGCAGGTCGCGCTGCATGTCGTACAGGCGATGCACCGTGCTGCGCTTGAAGGTTTCGGCGAAGATGTCCTGCTCCAGCTGCTGCAGCTCTTCGCGGAAGTCACGCACGATGGGCAGCAGGTTGTCGACGATGAAGTCGAGCACGCCGTAAAGCGCATAGCTGGGGCCGAGCGCCAGCAGGTTCGGCGTGTGTTCGCAGCTGCGTCGCGCCGGTGCGTAGGACAGCGAGGCGCCGTGGCGCACGCTGACCAGGTAGCGCTCGCCGAGGAAGATGTGTGTCTCGCCGAAGGCCAGCTGGCTGTCGACCAGCTGCGCGGTCTGCACGACCAGGAACAGCGAGTCGCCGTAGGCTTCCAGCTTGGTGCGCTGGTGCGCGTTATGGGCGTCCTCGATCGCCAGATCGTGCAGGCCGAACTCTTCCTGCAGCTTCAGCAGCAGCGGCTCGTCGGGTTCATGCAGCCCGACCCAGACGAAGGTGTCCGGCTGCGCCAGCACGTCGCTGATCGCATCGAGGCTGATCTCGCCGATGCGGCTGCCGTCGCGCCTGTAGGCGATGCAATTGACCACCATCGGCTGACCGTGGGGCGATGGTGTGGCCGCAGGCGGAGAGAGCAGGGTCATGTCCGCATGATGCCCGGTGCCCGCAGGCCGGGCAATGTGTAGGAGCGCACCCTGTGCGCGAAGGTTTTTCGCTCTGATCGAGACACCAGAGCCATCGCGCACAGGGTGCGCTCCTACAAGGGTCGGCGCAGGCTCCATGCCAGCGCGAGCCAGCACGGCAGCGCGAACAGCAGCCAGGGCTGGTTCTGCTGCACGGTACCGGGCAGCAGGTGCAGCAGCACGGCAACCAGCGCAGCCAGCAGCTGCAGCAGGATCACGCCATTGGCGAAACGCGACGGCATCACGCCGCGGTGCGCACGCCACAGCGTGGGCAGCAGCGCAAACGCCAGCGGATTGAACAGCAGCAGGTTGGCATTGGCCCAGGCGGCGTGGTGGCTGGTGAGCGTCCACAGCACCAGCAGCAGGATGCCGACGAGGCCGGCCGCGAACAGGTACAGCGTGCCCAGCGCGATGAAGCCCGGTCGCCACGTGCGCCACGTCAGCACGATCAGCGCCGCCAGCAGCAGGCCGGCCAGCGCGAGCGGCGGACGCAGGTCGGGTGCCGTGGCAGGCGGCACCTCCAGCCGGTTCGGCGAGACCAGCCGCTCGCTGCGCACCAGCGGTTGCAGCCCGCCGTGGCCGTTGTCGACGCGCACCTCGCGCAGCTGCGCCTGCAGCACCATCGGCAGGAAGCTTTCCTGCCACGCGTTGAGCGGCTGGTCGGCATACGGCCCCAGGCCCAGGTCCAGCACCAGCATCAGCCACGGCTGCGCGCTCATCAGGCGTACCGTCTGCTGGCGGTAGGTCATGCCGCCGGCGCGCGCGCCGAGCTGCGTTTTCAGCACGCCGCCGAGCGCCTGGTTGAGCGCATCGCGTACGCGCGTGGTGCAGTTGTCGACGTAGTAGTCGTAGCGGTAGCCGGCATTTTCCGGGCGCAGGTTCCACAGCAGGAAATCACGCAGCGCGGCGGCCTGATCGGCGCTCAGCGCCAGCGACTGGCGCGTCACCGAGCGGCCGCTGTCGATGAAGTCGCTCTCGTCGAGCGCACTCGGCGCTGCGTCCATCAGATAGTGCATGCGCCCGCGCGCGAAGTTGAGAAAGAAGTTCTTCTCGTTGAAGTCGAATACGCCGTAGTTGAAGTTGATCGCCTCGCCCGAGACGGTATCGCGCAGTTCGATCGCGTCGTGGCCGAAGCGCTCCCAGTAGGTTTCGCCGGGGCCGTAGGTGATCAGCGAGACGCGCAGATTGGCACCGGGCGCGTTGGCGATGCCGGCGTGCGCGGGGGCGACCGCGACCAGCATCAGCGCGACCAGCAGGATGAGTTTGCGAAAAATCAGGTTCATGCGGCCAAATCGTGTAGGAGCGCACCCTGTGCGCGATGGATGTTGCGACAAAACCAATCGCGCACAGGGCGCGCTCCTACGGGGCTTGCCGCATGACGCGGAACTGCTGCACGCGGCGGTCGTCGGCGGCGGTGACGCGGAACAGGTAGCCGCCGATGGCGACCTCCTCGCCGACTTCCGGCAGGTGGCCGAATTCGGAGGTGACCATGCCGCCGATGGTGTCGTATTCCTCGTCGGGAAACGCGACACCGGCGTGCTCGTTGAAGTCGGCG
>JAJZGE010000002.1 GCA_021798675.1 Pseudomonadota bacterium
TGAGCCGACGCAGCTTCACCCGCCATTTCCGCCAGCACACCGGCACCACCGTGGGCCAGTGGTTGCTGGCGCGACGGCTGGCGCTGGCCCAGCGCCTACTGGAAACCACCGCATGGCCGGTCGAGCGCATTGCCGAACGCGCCGGCTTCGGCACGGCGCTGTCCATGCGCCAGCATTTCGGCGCCGTGCTCCACACCACGCCGTCGCTCTACCGCCGCGAGTTCCGCGGCGGCTAGGCGCGCAGCGCGCCTCCCCGGCGCAGCTGCCACCGGCGCGGTCGGGCCGGCGTATCCATCACTTCCGCGGCAGGCCCAGCTCCTGCGCGAAGAAGGTGAGCGCCAGCGCCGTGTTGCCCACGCGCTGGCTGAACGGCGCGCCGATGCCGTGGCCGGCGTTCATGCGCGTGAGCAGCAGCACCGGCAGGCCCGAGCTGGTGGCGTTCTGCAGCGCGGCGGTGAATTTGCGCGACTGCCACGGCGCCACGCGCGGGTCGTTGGCGCCGGTGGTCATCAGCACGGCGGGATAGGCGGTGTGCGGCTGCACGTTCTGCAGCGGCGAGTACGCCAGCGTGGCCTTGAACTGCGCGGGATCGGCCACGCTGCCGTATTCGGGCACGTTGTAGGCGCCGTTGGCGAACTCGGTCTCGTGGCGGATCACGTCATAGATGCCGACCATGCTCACCACGGCGCGGTAGTCCCGCGGATGCTGCACCAGCGAGGCGCCCATCAGCAGGCCGCCGTTGCTGCCACCGAGGATGCCGAGGTGCCTGCGGTCGGTCCAATGCGTGTCGACCAGTGCCAGCGCGGCGGCGTGGAAGTCGTCGAACACGTTCTGCTTGTGCAGCTTCTGGCCCTGTGCGTGCCACAGCTCGCCGTTCTCGTTGCCGCCGCGGATGTTGGCGTAGGCGAGTACGCCACCGCGTTCCAGCCACGCCAGCTCGGGGCCGACGAAGCCCGGCGCCACCGGGATGTCGAAACCGCCGTAGCCGTAGAGGATGGTGGGGCGCGTGCCATCCGGCGCCACGCCCTTCATCGCCAGCACGGTGACCGGGATCGTGGTGCCGTCCTTCGAGGTGCCGTCGATGCGGTAGGTCCGGATCTGCGAGTAGTCGGCGGCGGCCTTCACCGCGAACACGGTCTTCAGCGTGCCGCCGCTGGCGTCGTATTCGGCCCAGCGCGAGGGCAGCGTCCAGCCGCTGTAGTCGATCAGCGCCCGCGGCTGGCCCCGCTCGGCGGCGATGCCGCCGATGCCGATGCCGTGCGCGGGCAGCGGCAGGCGGCGCACGAACTTTGCGGCGTGGTCGTACTGTTCCACCCACCAGTCCGGCCCCCAGCTGCGCACCACCAGGAAGCCGTCGGCGATCGGCGCCACGTCCTGCAAGGCGCCTTCGCGCTGGTCCAGCACCTGGTGCGCATGCCCGTCCGCATCCACCGCAAGCAGCTTGCCGCGCGGCGCGCCGGCGAAGCTGGCGACATAGAGCTGCTGGCCCACCCAGTCGGCGAAGCGCACATTGGCGTCGTGGCCCAGCACTTTCCTCCATTGCGTGCCGTCGCGCAGCCATACATCGGCCGGACCGCCGTCGCCCGCGTTCGCCAGCACGGCGAGCTGCTTCGCGCCAGGCGAACTCAGCAGGCGGTATTCGGCCACCTTGGAATAGCCCTTGCCGAACACCACGCGGTCTTTTGCCGCCGCGTCGCCCAGCGCGTGATGCGCCAGCGTAGCGTCGAACTGCACCACGTCCTTGCCGGCCGGCGGCGGCGGAAAGCGCACGTAGGTGAAGCCCTTCTCGTCCGCATCCCAGGCCACGCCCTGCGGCGTGGTGCCGCCGCCGGCCCAGGGCAGCGCGTCGGACAGGATCTTGCCGCTGGCCACGTCGAGCACGTGGAGCGTGGTGAGTTCGCTGCCGCCCTCGGCGGTGCCGTAGGCAAGGTAGCGGCCGCTGGGTGAAGGCCAGTAGCCGGTGATCGCGGTGTTGCCGCCGTTGGCATTGAGGTCTACCAGCACGTGCGGCGTGCCGTCCGGCCAGCGCTGCGCCATCAGCTGCGGCTGCGGCTGCGGCGGCGTCTCCTGCAGGTAGAACAGCGTGCCGCCGGCAAGCAGCGGCGAGGAGCGCGTGGTGGAGGTGATCGCCAGCTGCTGCACCCGCGCGCTCATTGCCTTGCCGTCGGGCATCGCCGCAACCACCTCGTCGGTGTAGCTATTCTGCGCGGCGATCCACTGCCGCACGGCCGGCGCATCGGCGTCTTCCAGCCAGCGGTACGGATCGGCCACGCGCACGCCGTGCAGCACCGTGGCGTCGTCATGCCGCGGCGAAGCGGGGGGTTGCGGCATGTGGCCGCCGATCAGCGGCACGGCCTTGCGGGGTGCCGGCGGCATGTGCTGCCCCGCGCACGCGGCGGTGGCGAACAGCACGAGGGATAAGGCCAGTGCGGTACGCATGCGGAGCTCCAGGCGGCGACGGGGCGTACGAGCGTAGCGCCAGCCCGCGGTGCATGCACCTGACTTTCGGCACAGGTGGAACCGGGCGGCCGGCGCGCTCGGCTATGCTCGGTTTTTTGCCGCCGGGAACCCGCCATGCGTCGCACCGCCTTTGTCGCCGCGCTCCTCTTCGCCGCCATGCCCGCGCTGGCCGGCGACCTGAGGCTGGAGCAGGTCATGGCCAATCCCGACTGGATCGGCCACCCCGTGGAGAGCCCGTACTGGAGCGTGGGCAGCCACCACCTGTACTACGCGCTGAAGCGCGACGGCGACAGCGTGCGCGACCTGTATCGCGTGGACGCGGCGAACGGCGCCGCGGCCAAGCTCGACCCCGCCGCGATGGCGCAGGCCGACGGCCCGGCGGTGTTCGACCGCAGCCACACGCATGCCGCCTTCATCCTGCACGGCGACGTGTTCCTGGTCGACCTGGCCAGCGGCCGCCGCGTGCAGGTGACGCGCTCGCCGCAGGCCGAATCGTCGCCGCAGTTCTCCGCCGACGGCCGCACGCTGCAGTTCCGCAACGGCAACGACTGGTACGACTACGACCTCGCCAGCGGCGTCGTGTCGCCCGCCGCCATCCTGAAATTCGCCGACGACCCGCACGCAAGGAAGCCCGATGCGCTGGAGCGCCGGCAGCTGGAACTATTCAGCACGCTGCGCGAACTGAAGGCCGACCGCGATGCGCAGCAGGCCCGCCAGCGGATCCTGGAGGCGGCCGACCCGAGTCGTGCGCCACGGCCGTTCTGGCTGGGCGACAAGGTCAAGCCGGTGGATACCGAACTGTCGCCCGACGGCCGCTGGATGCTGGTGGTCACCGCGCCCGCGCAGCACGACGACGGCAAGGCGCCGGATGTGATCCACTATGTCACCGACTCGGGCTACACCGAGGTGCAGAAGGTGCGCACCTACGTGGGCCGCAACGCCCCCGCGCCGCAGTCGCTGCTGCTGCTCGACCTGTCCGCACACAAGGTCTGGCCGCTCTCCACCGGCACGCTGCCCGGCATCAAGGACGACCCGCTGAAGGCGATCCGCGCGCAGACCGTGGCCGCGCTGGAAAAGGCCGGCCACGACGACGAGGCCAAGGCGCTGAAGGCGCCGGCGGTGCGCCCGGTGACCATCGCCAACGACGGCAGCGGCGGCGGCATCGTGTGGAGCGACGACGGCGCGCAGGCCGCCGTGCAGCTGCGCGCCATCGACAACAAGGACCGCTGGATCGCCAGCGTCGATTTCGCGAAGCACGCGCTGGTGCCGCAGGACCGCCTGCACGACGACGCCTGGATCAACTGGAGCTTCAACGACTTCGGCTGGGAGAAGGACAATCGCACGCTGTGGTACCTCAGCGAGGCCAGCGGCTGGTCGCGCCTGTACGCGAAACCGCTGGACGGCAAGGCGAAAGCGCTCACCGACAACACCCGCTTCGAGGTGAGCATGCCGGCGCTCAGCCCTGACGGCCGCTGGTTCTACCTGCTGGCGAACAAGGTGGCGCCGTACAGCTACGACGTCTACCGCGTGCCCGCCGCCGGCGGTTCGTTGACCCGGGTGACGCACTACGAAGGCGTGGACGGCTTCATGCTGTCGCCCGACGGCAGCCGGCTCGCCGTGCTGCACTCGGCGCCGTACCTGCTCGACCAGCTCGCGGTGCAGGATGCCGCCGGCGGCACGCCGCGCGAACTCACCGACACCATGAAGAGCGCGTACACCGCGCACCACTGGATCCAGCCGCAGTTCGTCGAGGTGCCCTCCTCGCACGGCGCCGGCGTGGTCTACGCCAAGTACTACGGCCCCGCGAACGAGACCGACGCACCCGCCTCGCGCCCCGCGGTGATCTTCGTGCACGGCGCCGGCTACCTGCAGGACGTGTCCAAGCAGGAGACCTACTACATCCGCGAACAGATGTTCCACAACCTGCTGGTGCAGCAGGGCTACGTGGTGCTGGACATGGACTACCGCGGCTCCGCCGGCTACGGCCGCGACTGGCGCGACGCGATCTACCGCCACATGGGCCATCCGGAGCTCGAAGACCTGCTCGACGGCAAGGCCTGGCTGGTCAGGCACCACGGCGTCGATCCCAAGCGCGTGGGCATCTACGGCGGCAGCTACGGCGGGTTCATGACCGAGATGGCGCTGCTGCGTGCGCCGGGCCAGTTCGCGGCGGGCGCCGCGCTGCGCCCGCCGGCGGACTGGTCCACCTACAACGACGAATACACCTCGAACATCCTCAACAGCCCGCAGCTCGATCCCGAGGCCTACAAGACCAGCTCGCCGATCGAATACGCGCAGAACCTGCAGGACCCGCTGCTGATCGAGCACGGACTGATCGACGACAACGTGATGACCAGCGACTCGATCCGTCTGTACCAGCGCTTCATCGAACTGCACAAGAAGAACTTCTGGATCTCGCTCTATCCGCTGGAGCGCCATGACTTCGAGCACGCCGACGACTGGTACGACGAATACCGCCGCATCGACGAGCTGCTCGATACCTACGTGAAGCGGCGTGGGGGGTGATGCGTCAGCGGCGCGGAGGACGACGTACGGTGCGGAGGCGGCCAGTGCGGCCGCCTCCGCAATAGAAGCACTCGGCATCCGCGTCGAGGCCGGACACGCCCATGCCCGGCGGCATCTCCAGGGCTTCCAGCGGCGCGCCGGTGGCGGGGTCGATCCGCAGCAGCTCACCGTTGCCGTCGTCCTCCCAGGTGCCGTGCCACAGTTCGCCGTCCACCCAGGCGACGCCGGTGACAAAGCGATTGGATTGGAGCGTACGCAATACCGCGCCCGTCTCCGGATCGACCTGGTGGATACGGCGCTCGCGGTACTGGCCCACCCACAGCGTGCCCTCGGCCCACGCCATCCCCGAATCGCTACCGCCTCCGGGCGCAGGCAGGGTGGCTAGGACTTCGCCGCTGCCTGGGTCGATTTTCAGGATGCGATCCTCGGCGATCTGGAACAGATGGTGTCCATCGAAAGCGGTGCCGGCGTGCGCGGCAACCGCCAGGGATTGGCGCCTCGCTCCACTGGCGGGATCAATGGCGTCGATGCGGTCGCCGCTGGCGATCCAGACCTGTTCGCCGTCGCAGCACACCCCACCCACGCGGTCGATGTCGGAGTAGGGGCCATATTCGTGGAGGATCTCGGCCTTGCTTCGTTTCATGTGCGCATCCTAGTCGCCCGGCAACGGGGCGGGGAGTAACAAGGCGGTCGCGAATCCCGGCATTGGCGGCATCGTCCAGCGGCGGGCGCGGCCGTGGCCGAGCGGCAGCGCCTTGCCGTCCGCCGCCAACGCATCGAGCGCCCGCTGCACACTGCGCTGGCTGCTGCCGAGCACCAACGCCAGCGCCGAACTGGCCCATGATTCGCCGTCGGCAAGCAGCGCCAGCACCGCCGCGTGCGCCTCATCCACCGGTCGCGCCAGCACGACCACGTCAGCGGCGCGATGCGGCAGCAGAAGGAACCCGCGTTTCGTCGCGCGCAGCCCGGCCACCTCGCGCAGCAGCTTGCGCAGCCGCCCGATCTCGACGCGCAGCCGCGTGCGGTGCGTCTCGTCGGCGTATCTCGTGCGAAAGGCGTGCCGGATCAGCGCGTCCCTCGGCACGTCGTGCGGCCAGGCCTCGCCCAGCATGCGCGCCAGTGCGAAGAGGACCGGTCGCGTGGCGAGCGGCACCGTCGCGTCGCCTACGTGCACGGCATGCCGGCAGCCGTCCACCACCAGCGCACCGGAACCCAGCAAGATTTCCACCTCATGCAGGCGCAGCGGTTGCGCGGCGCCCTGCACCATCCGCCGTGCCGCCGGCGCGGTCAGCGCAAGTGCGGCCTGTTCGACTTCCGCCATCAGCGCAGGGATGCCGGCGCGCCGCGAGGCGTCCCCTGCGCGGACGAGCGCGGCATGCGCCGCGCGCGCCTGTACACGCCGCATGGCGATACCTGCCTGCAGCAGCGCGTGGACGGCCTGCAACGGCGGCGGGCTGCGCGCGGGATCGAGCGCGGCGAGGGCGCGCCCGGCCTCGTCGATGCGTCCGAGCAGCAGCAACCGGCGGATTCCCAGGTAGCGCGCATGCGCCGCGTTCGCGCGATCGCCGTGCGTCTCGAGCGTGGCCTGTGCCGTTTCCAGCGCTCGCGCCGGCCAGCCAAGCTCGCGTGCGGCCAGCGCCACTTCTGCTTCGGCCACCACGCAGCGGGCCCGAGCCATGGCTTCCCTCGGACCAAAGGCACGCGCCGCGCGGCGCAGCAACGTCCTGGCAAGGGCGAGATCGCCGAGCTGCGCCAGCGCGATGCCGCGCAACGCCAGCGCAGGCGGGTCGTCGCGCAAGGCGACGCGGTTCAGCGCACCCAGCGGATCGCCCGCCGCCAACGCGCGGGCGGCGGCGGTGATCAACGAATCCATCGGGACGGGCTCACTCCGCCGCGCCGTGCAGACATGGAACAGGCTCTCCGATTCCCGCCACGTTTGTCACTCCCGCTTTCCGAGGGCTCAGCCGCAGTCTATCCCACGGCCGCCGGACGACCGGCGATGGGCATGACGCGAACACGAGGAGAAACGACATGAAGAAGGTTGCTGTGTGGGGCTTCAGCTGGGTACCCCCCTTTGCCCAGGGACTGGTGCGCGATCTGCGCGTGCGCTGGGCGCTCGAGGAGGCGGGGCTTGCCTACGAAAGCCGCTGGATCGACATTGAGGAGCGGAACTCCAAGGCCTATCTGGGCAAGCATCCCTTCGGCATGGTGCCCGCGCTCGAGACCGACGGCGGCACCCTGATCGAGTCGGGCGCCATCGTCCATGGCATCGCCGAGCAGTGCGAAGCGCTGATGCCGTCCGACCTGCGCGCAGAAACCCTGACCTGGATGTTCGCCGCGCTCAACACCGTCGAGCCGCCGCTGTGGAATCTGTTCGTGCTCGACCGGCTGCACGGCGACGAAGCGTGGACGAAGCTGCGCCGTCCCGGCGCAGTCGACGAGGCGAAGGCCCGGCTGACCGCGCTTTCCGGCTGGCTCGAGGGCCGCGAGTTCCTGCTTGGCCGCTTCACGGCCGCAGACATCCTGATGGCGACCGTGCTTCGCTTCGTCCGACATACGGACCTGGTGGCGGAGCTCCCGCCACTCGACACCTACCTCAAGCGCTGCGAGGTGCGCCAGGCCTTCCAGGCGGCGCTGCGCAACCAGGCCGAAGGCTATCTACGCCACGCGCCGGTCGCCGCCTGAACCGATCCGGCAGCTGCGTGGAGCGCCGCAGCGAATGATCCGGCAGAAATACGACAGGGCGATTCGCTGGCGCGAATCGCCCTGTCGCAAGTTCAACCAGACAATGTCACTCCGGCCGCCCGCATGGCTTCGCCGACATAAGCGAACATAGCCGGATCCATGCCTTGCGCCGCCATCGCCTGCGGCTCCTTGTGGTAGGCGTCTTTCATCTTGCGCACCAGCTTGGCATCGCCGCCGCTGAACGCGTTGACCAGCGCGTGCCAGCGGCGGCCCAGCTCTACCACCGCCGGATCGTCCGCCGGCGTGCCGGCATGCATCGCCGCACGTACCTGGGCGATCAGCAAGGGCCATTGCTGCTGGTACTTCCGCATGTTCTCGGCACCGTACTGTTCGGCGCGTTGGCGCAAGCGTTCGCGCTCCTCCACGGTGAAATGCTGGCCCAGGATCTCTCCGCTGCGCCGGAACTCCGCCAATTGCGCCTCGGTGAAACACACGTCAAGTTCTTCGCTCATCCGGATGCCCTCCAAGAGTTGTTCGATGTCGGTGGACGATGCCGGGTCCAGCCGCCGCCACGCCCGTTCCAGCGTGGCGAGCGCCGCGGATTTGTTGCGCACCTCGCGCCGCAGCGCCACGATGCGTGCCTCGATCAGTGCCGTCGCTGCCGCTTCGCGCAGCAGCAGCACACCAATCTCGGCCAGGGTGAAGCCGGCGCGGCGCAGCACGGCGATCTCGGCCAACCGGGCCAACGCCGTGGCACTGTACAGTCGATAGCCGCTGGCCGAGCGCGCATCCGGCGCCAGCAGGCCGCGTGCCTCGTACAGGCGTAGCGCCTTGGCCGACAGGCCGGTGCGTTCGGCGATCTGGCCGATGCGCAGGTACTTTGTGGTGGGGGCGGGATTCGACATCGGATTGGGACACTACGGTCTGCCCCTGGGGCAAGGTCAAGCAGTCTGCCCGATACGTGGGAATTCGCCACGACGCGCAGGTGACTGCCGCCATAGATGAGCCACGCACAGCTTGAGTACGGCGCGCGGAGCGGACCGGCCAAATCTGCAGGAACGTCGGCGTCATCGACCAGGCAGCGCCGGCATCTGTTTCGCCACTTCGCGTTGGCGCCGGATCTCCTCGCGCAGCGCCTTGCGCCTGGCCTTGCGCTCGCGGCGGTCGTGCTGCCACAGGTACATCGCCGGCGTGCTGAGCAGGGTCAGCAGCTGCGACACGAACAGGCCGCCCAGGATCGCGATGCCCAGCGGCTGGCGCATCTCCGAGCCGGTGCCGAAACCGATCGCCAGCGGCAACGCCGCACCCATCGCCACCAGCGTGGTCATGGTGATCGGGCGGAAGCGCACCAGCGCCGCCTCGCGGATCGCCGCCGGCGCGTCCAGCCCGCGCTCGCGCTCCGCCACCAGCGCGAAGTCCACCATCAGGATCGCGTTCTTTTTCACGATGCCGATCAGCATCAGCACCGCGATCACCGACATCACGGTCAGCTGCGTGTGGGTCAGCAGCATCGCCAGGAAGGCGCCCATGCCCGCCGCCGGCAGCGTCGACAGGATGGTCAGCGGGTGGATCAGGCTCTCGTACAAGATGCCCAGCACCACGTACATAGCGCCGATCACCGCCAGCAACAGCAGCAGCGAATTGGTGAGCGCTTCCAGCAGGTCCTGGTTCTCGCCGGTGTACTTCTTCTGCACGCCGGGCGGCAGGTGGGCGGCGAAAATCGCCTGGTCCACCAGCTTCAGGCCGTCCGCCTGACTCACGCCATCGGCCAGGTTGTAGTTGATCGACGCGGACTCGACCTGGTCGTAGTGGTTGACGCTCACCGGCGCGATCTGCGACTTGATGCGCGCCACCGCCGACAGCGGGATCATCCTGCCCTGCGTATTGCGCACGTAGGTGTTGAGCAGGGTATCCGGGCTCAGCGTGCCGGCGGTATCCGAGGTCAGCACCACGCGGTACTGGTTGATGTCCGAGTAGATCGTCGAGATCGGGTTCTGGCCGAAGGCGTCGTACAGCGCGTTGTCGATCTGGGCCATGTTGAGCTGCAGCCGTGCCGCGGCGGCGCGATCGACCTCGAGCATCTGCTGCTTGCCGATGCTGTCGAAACTCGAGGTGACGTCGCGGAACTGCTTCATGCCGCGCATCACCCGTTCCAGGTCCAGCGTGGGCTGCTGCAGCGGCGTTCCGCTGGTGCTGGTGAGCTGGAACGAATAGCGGCCCACGCCGCTGCTGCCGCCACCGCCCATGTTGATGAACTGCTGCGCGGTGAGGGTCACGTCGAGGTCCGGCACATTCTTGAATTTCTTCGCCAGCCGGTCCACCACCTGTTGCGCGGAGGCGTGGCGGTCGCCGGGCTTGTTGCCCAGCGGCTTCAGGTCGATGAACAGGCCCGCCTGGTTGGCGACCGACCCCGGGCCGCCGCCGACCGAAGCGGTGATGTCCAGCACCGCCGGATCGGCGTGGATCTGCGCCACCACCTGCTGGGTGCGCTTCATCATCAGGGTGGGCGAGATGTTCGCGTCGGCGGTGATGTTGGCGTTGATCAGGCCGGTGTCCTCCTTCGGCATGATGCCGCCGCCGGCGGTCATGCCGACCAGTACCGCCAGCACGATGGTCAGCACCAGCAGGATCGGCGGTTGCCAGCGCATCAGCCGGCGATGCTTCATCGCCCAGTCCAGCCCGCGCTCGTACAGGCGCAGGAAACCCTGGTCGAAGCGCTCGGCCCAGCGCTCCAGCCGGCCCGGCCGGCGCACCGCATGCAGGTCGTCGCCGGCCAGCCAGCTGCCGCACAGCGCCGGCGTGAGCGTGAGCGAGACCAGCGCGGAGATCACGATGGTGGCGATCAGGGTCACCGAGAACTCGCGCATCAGCAGGATGAACATGTTGTTGCCGAACACCATCGGACCGAACACCGCGATCAGCGACAGCGTGATCGAGATCACCGTGAAGCCGATTTCGCGCACGCCGGTCAGCGCGGCTTCCAGCGCCGGCATGCCCTGTTCCATGTGGCGCACGATGTTCTCGATCACCACGATCGCGTCGTCCACCACGAAGCCCACGCACAGCACCAGCGCCACCAGCGAGAAGATGTTGAGGGTGAAGCCCAGCGCCCACATCACCACGAACGCGCCGGCCAGCGACAGCGGTACGCTGAACATCGCGATCAGCGTGGGCCGCCTGCGGCGCAGGAACACCAGCATCACCAGCGCCACCATCACCACGCTCATCAGCAGCGCCACTTCCACCTCGTGCAGCGCCGACAGGGTGGTGGGCGTGAGGTCGAAGATCGGCGTGATCTTCACGTCCGCCGGCAGCAGCTTGCGCAATTGCGGCAGGCGCGCGCGGATCGCCTGCACGGTGGCCACCGCGTTCGCCTCCGGGCGCTTGGTGATCCGCAGCACCACCGCGCGATGCTCGTTGAACCAGGCCGCGGCGTACTTGTCCTGCTGCCCGTCGGTGACGGTGGCCACGTCGGACAGGCGCACGGGCACGCCGTTGTGGCTGGCGATCACCAGCCGGGCGAAGTCCCGCGCGGTATGCAGCGCGTCGTTCGCGGACACCGTCATCTGGGTGGAGCCATTGCCGATCGCACCCTGCGGCGAGGTCACGTTGGCCGCGCGCAGCGCGTTCGCCACCTCGTTCGCGGTGATGCCGGCATGCGCCAGCGCGGCGCTGTCCAGCGCCACCCGCACCGCGTGCGGCGCACCGCCGCCCACCTGCACCAGCGCCACGCCGGGGATCTGTGCCACCGCCGGCTTCAGCAGCGTGTCGGTGAGGTCGTAGAGCTTGTCCGGCGGCAGGCTGGTCGAGGTCAGCGACACCAGCAGGATGGGGATCTTCGAGCTGTCGGCCTTGAAATAGACCGGCGGGTTGGGCAGCTGCGGCAAGTCGGGCAACGCGGCGTTGATCGCCGCCTGCACGTCACGCGCCATCTCGTCCGGTCGGCGGCCGAAATCCAGCTGCAGGAAGATCTGTGCCCCGCCCTCGGTGGCGGTGGAACTCATGTGCGCCACCCCGGGAATGCGCCCCAGGTGGCGCTCCAGCGGCGCCACCACGGTGTTCGCCATCACCTGCGCGCTGGCGCCCGGCAACTGCGCGGACACCGCCATGAACGGGAACTCGATCGACGGGAATGCCGCCACTCCCAGCAACAGATAGGCGCACAGGCCGGCAATGGCCAGGCCGATCGCCAGCAGCGAGGTGCCGACCGGCCGGCGGATCATGGGGGCAAAGATGTTCACGTGTCCTCCGTGGCGCGCCAGCATAACCGCAGACACCGTGCGTCCAGCGTCCGTTCCCGGCCTCCCTTTATGCCCGGCTTCGCGCCGCGGCGAATGTGCCTGAAGGCCACCCCGGGCTGGAATCGGGCGGCGCTTGCGCGGCTCAGGCTCCTGCGGCGCTCGCGGTCGGCAGGCGCTGCAACCAGTCCGCCAGCTGCATCAGCACCTGGCTGCGGCCGGGTTCTGCCTCGTTGAACAGTTCGTGGTACAGCGCAGCGAAGTAACGCGTGGTGAGCCGCTGTGCAGTTGCCGCGGCGGCGGAGAAGTCGCGGCTGCCCGCGGCGTCGACCAGCGCGTCCTCGCCGGCCACCAGCAGCAACGTGGCGAGGTCGAGGCGCCCGGCGTCGGCGATGCAGGATGCGCCGGCGCGGAAGATGAAGTCGGCCAGGCGCGGACTGACGCGGTCGTGGCACAGCGGATCGGCGCGGTAGGCGTCCACCACCCGCGCGTCGTGGCTCAGCCGCGGCAGGTCGAGGCCGTTGCGCAGGCGCAGGTCCGGCAGCACGCGGGCCAGCACCGCCGCCAGCCGCCGCAGGCCCGGCGAGGCATGGCTGCGCAGCGCGGGCGAGGAGAGCACCAGCGCCCGCGGCGCGACGCGTCCGTCCAGCACGGCGCGCAAGGCCACCAGCCCGCCCATGCTGTGGCCCAGCAGCAAGGGCGCGGCGCCCAGCGAGCGCGCATAGTCGGCGTGCACCACCGACAGGTCCGCGAGCAGGTCGTCGGGATGCGCCAGCACGCCGCGCGGCCCGGGGCTCTCGCCATGGCCGCGCTGGTCGTAGGCGCGCACGGCGTAGCCGCGGTCGTTGAACCATTGTGCGAGCTGGCGGTAGCGGCCGGCGTGCTCGCCGAGCCCGTGCACCACCAGCACCGCTCCACGCGCCTGCGCTGCCGGCCAGTCGCGCAGGCGCAGCTGCTGGCCGTCGGGCATGGCCAGCCATGCCGTGCCGGCCGTCGGGTCGGTGTCCGGCGCCTTTCGCGTCGCGGGATCTGGCTGTTTCACGCTGGTCTTTCCATCATCGAATGCGGGGCGGCACCCCGCGGCGCGCGCCGGTCCGCGAGCCGCCATGCCTGCCGGTCAATGCTCCATCACCTGCAGGTCTTTCGTCAGCAGGTCGAGCTTGCCCTTCATGAAGTCCTGGGCCCGCGTGCCGGTGGCCCCGTAGAAGGCGGTGTACAGCACCGAGGACGCCCGGCTGCCGGCGGCCCCGGACGGCGCCACCGCATCGATGCTCATCTGGCCATTCTCGGCATTGGCCACGGCGTTGTAGGGGTATTCGCGCCCGACCAGCTTGCGCCAGCGACTGCTCATGTCCTCGTCCAGTCCGGACGGCGGTGCGGCATGGCGCTGCACGTTCACCTCGTCCTGGTCGTCGCTGGCCTGGGTCTTCCAGACATTCACGGCCGCCACGTCCCACACCGGCTTGCCGCCGTCGAGGAAGAACTGGAAGCCCAGCTGCAGCAGGTTGCCCGGCTTGACCGGCTGCAACGAGGAAGGATACGAGAAGGCCACCCGCTGCGAGGCATAGCTGAAGCGCCGGCCGTAGTCGTAGCCGATGCGGATGTTGCGGAACGCCGCCGGCTGCAGCGCGGGGTCGCCGAGGAACTCCTTCCATTGCGCCAGCGTGCTCTGGTAGGTGGCGTAGACGAAGCTGCTGAGCTCGTCGAGGTCCAGCCTCGCGTCATGCAGGCCGGCCGGCGGCACGAAACGCACCATCATCAGGCAACCGTCCGGCACCGGCAGGGAATACGTCACCACGAGGGCGTTGGCGTAGGGCAGCGGCCAGACGGCGATGCGCCAGGGGCGCTGCCAGCGGTCGACGTGCGTCGATTCCAGCGTCGGCTTGCCGAGCGAGGTGATCGTGATCTTCTCGCTGGCCACCGTGCGCTGGAACAGCCCGGTGCGCGCCAGCAGGTCCATCGGTACCTGCGCATCGCCGTAGAACTTCGCCGCATCCATCCCGTCGGGGCGGCGGATGCGGATCAACGCGTCGTGCCCGGCCGCACCGACGCGCACGTAGCCGTTGCCGTCCAGCGCGAAGTAGCGCGACTGGGTGTTGGTGCGTCCCCATTCGCCATTGCTGCCGCGCACGATCAGCGACGGGAAGCTGCTGATCGCCACCTGCTCGTGCAGCAGCCGTGCCGAACCCGCGCCGTTCGGGAACAGCCGGGCGGACTCGTGGTCCAGCAACGCCTTCTGCAGGCCGTCCTCGTTCGCGTCGAAGCGTGTCTGGTAGTCGCGATAGAAACTGGCGAGGCTTTCGGGCAGGGCGAAGCCGGTCTTGAGCTGCCCGTTCTGCACCGTGTCGAACAGGTCGATCCGGTAGTTGACGCGCGTATCCATCACGGCCTTGCCGTCCGGGGCGTCGAGCACCTCGCGGATCGGCAGCGCGTAGTTGAGGTTCTCGTTGGCCGACTTCATCAGCACCACGCCGATGACCTTGCCGTCCTTGTCCAGCAGCGGGCCGCCGCTGTTGCCGGGCGAGGCGGCGGCGGAGAAGCGCATCCACTTCCAGGCGCCGTCCTGCGCCTCCGGCGTGTCGGAGGTGTACAGGCCGTCGCGGATCACCACGCCGGTGCCCAGCGCATTGCCCACCGCATAGACCACCTGGTTGAGCGCGGGCGTGCGGTCGATCGCCAGCGCGACGTCGCCGGCCGGCTGGCGCGCCAGCGTGAACACCACGAAGTCCTGGCGCAGCGAAAATTTCTCGATCCTGGCGATCGGGTAGACGTGGCCGGCGCCGTCGCGCAGCTCGGGCGGCCCCCACAGGCTGTCCAGCCCGGCCATCAGCACGTGGCCCGCCGTCACGTAGCGGCCGTGGCCGATCGAAAACGCGGTGCCGATGGAGTAGTACTTGTCGGTACGCTCCTGGTAGGGAAGCAGGTCCAGCGGCAGCGGTTTCTCGTAGCTCAGCGGATCGCTGGCCGGCTTGGCCTGCACCACCTCGAAGGTGGCCGACTGGATCGTCGGCAGCAGCGCGGCATCGAGGCTGGCCGCATGCGCCGTCGCCACACCCCATGCCGACACCAGCACCAGCATGCCGACCCGGCGGAGACGGCGGATCACCCCATCGCATCGAGTACGCATACGTTTCCTTCGCATGAGCGCGCAGCCTGCGGACTCCCCTCGGCATCCTCGCGAGCGGCGGCAAGGCGCATCTTGGCATGGCGGCGCACCGGCGTGCATGGCGATTTGCGGGCAAACCGGTGCGCGTAGAATCGGGAGTCCCCGAGGCCATCGCACCCTGCCTGCATGCATGCGGACGCTTCCCCGTTGAACGGATTCCACCCCGCCGTCGCCGCCTGGTTCGAAGGCCGCTTCGATGCGCCCACCGCGGCGCAGGCGCAGGCGTGGCCGGCGATCCGCGACGGCGGCCACGTGCTGGTGGCCGCGCCCACCGGCTCGGGCAAGACGCTCACCGCCTTCCTTGCCGCGCTCGATGCGCTGGTGCGCGAAGGCGTGGCGAACGGCGGCACCTTGCCGGACGAGACGCGCGTGGTCTACGTGTCGCCGTTGAAGGCCTTGTCCAACGACATCCACGTCAACCTGGAGGAACCGCTGGGCGGTATCCGCGACGCGCTGGAAAAGCGCGACCTGCCCGACGTGGCGATCCGCACCGCGGTGCGCACCGGCGACACGCCGCAGGCCGAGCGCGCGTGGATGCGCAAGACGCCGCCGCACATCCTGGTCACCACGCCGGAGTCGCTGTACATCCTGCTCGGCTCGGCTTCCGGCCGCGAGATGCTGAAGAACACGCGCAGCGTGATCGTCGACGAGATCCACGCCGTCGCCGGCAGCAAGCGCGGCGCGCACCTGGCGCTGACGCTGGAGCGGCTGGAATCGCTGTGCCAGCGGCGCCTGCAGCGCATCGGTTTGTCGGCGACCCAGAAACCCATCGAGGAAGTGGCGCGATTCCTGGTGGGTGCCGCGCTTGCACCCACTCCCCGAAGGGAAGAGGCGGCGGACGCGAAAAGCGGCGTCACCATCATCGATACGGGCCACGTGCGCCAGCGCGACCTCGCACTCGAACTGCCGCCACTGCCGCTGGAAGCGGTGATGTCCAACGACTGCTGGGAGCTGGTCTACAACCGCATCGCGCAACTGGTGCAGGCGCACCGCACCACGCTCGTCTTCGTCAACACGCGGCGCTCGGCCGAGCGCGCGGCGCGTCATCTGTCCGAACGGCTGGGCAAGGAGGCGGTCGCCGCGCACCACGGCAGCCTCGCCAAGGAACAACGCCTCGACGCCGAGCAACGGTTGAAGCGCGGCGAGCTGGCGGTGCTGGTGGCCACTGCCTCGCTGGAGCTGGGCATCGACATCGGCGACGTCGACCTGGTCTGCCAGCTCGGCTCGCCGCGCTCCATCGCCGCCTTCCTGCAGCGCGCGGGCCGCTCCGGCCACCATGTCGGCGGCACGCCCAAGGCGCGGCTGTTCCCCACCACGCGCGACGACCTGGTGGAATGCGCGGCCCTGCTAGACGCCGTGCGCCGTGGCGAACTCGACGCGCTGGTGCAACCGCCGCAGCCGCTGGACGTGCTGGCGCAGCAGCTCGTCGCCGAGGTCGCCTGCCGTGAATGGGACGAGGATGCGCTGTACGCGCTGGTGCGCGGCGCCTATCCCTATCGCGCACTGGCGCGCTCGGATTTCGACGCGGTCGTGCGCATGCTGGCCGAAGGTTTCACCACGCGCCGCGGCGCGCGGGCGGCCTACCTCCATCGCGACGCCGTGCACCGCCAGCTGCGCGCACGGCGCGGCGCGCGGCTGGTCGCGCTCACCTCGGGCGGCGCGATCCCCGACACCGCCGACTACCTGGTGGTGCTGGAACCGCAGGGCACCGTGGTCGGCTCGGTGCACGAGGACTTCGCGGTGGAGAGCCTGGCCGGCGATATCTTCCAGCTCGGCAACACCAGCTACCGCATCCTGCGCGTGGAGCGCGACCGCCTGCGCGTGGAGGACGCGCACGGCGTGCCGCCCAGCATCCCGTTCTGGCTGGGCGAGGCACCCGGGCGCACCGACGAGCTCTCGTTCGCGGTGTCGCGCCTGCGCGGGGAAATGGATGCGCGGCTGGGCGAGGACGACCCATTGCGCGCACTGGCCTGGCTGCGCGACGAGCTCGGCCTCGGCGCGGCCGCCGCGCAGCAACTGCTCGACTACCTCGCCAGCGCGAAGGCCGCGCTGGGCGTGCTGCCCACGCAAACCACCCTGGTGTTCGAGCGCTTCTTCGACGAATCCGGCGGCACCCAGCTCGTCATCCATGCGCCGTTCGGCAGCCGCATCAACCGCGCCTGGGGCCTGGCGCTGCGCAAGCGCTTCTGCCGCCAGTTCAACTTCGAGCTGCAGGCCGCGGCCACCGAGGACGCGATCGTGCTGTCGCTGTCCACCAGCCACAGCTTTCCGCTGGAGGAGGTGGCGCGCTACCTGCATTCCAACAGCGCCGAACACGTGCTGGTCCAGGCCCTGCTCGACGCGCCGTTGTTCCCTGCGCGCTGGCGCTGGAACGCGGTCACCGCGCTGGCGCTGCCGCGGTTCATCGGCGGCAAGAAGACCCCGCCGCAGCTGCAGCGCATGAAGAGCGAGGACCTGCTCGCTGCGGTGTTCCCGGACCAGGTGGCCTGCCTGGAGAACATCGTCGGCGAACGACAGATCCCCGACCACCCGCTGGTGGCGCAGACCCTGCACGACTGCCTGCGCGAGGCGATGGACGTGGACGGCCTGCTGCGCCTGCTGCGGCAACTCGAAGGCGGCGCGATCCGCCTGGTCGCGCGCGACCTTGCCGCACCCAGCCCGCTCGCCGGCGCGGTGCTCAACGCCGCGCCCTACGCCTTCCTCGACGACGCGCCACTGGAGGAGCGCCGCACCCGCGCCGTGCGGCAGGACAGCCCGGCCAGCGCGGGCGACCTCGGCCGGCTCGATCCCGACGCCATCGCCGCGGTGCGCGCCGAGGCCTGGCCGGAGGTGCGCAGCGTCGACGAAATGCACGAGGCGCTGGATGCGCTGGGCGGCGTCACCGCAGGCGAAGCGGCAGCGAACGAAGGGTGGGACGACAAGCTGCACGCGTTGGCGCGGGACCAGCGTGCCACGCGCCTGTCGCCTTCTCCCCAACGGGGAGAAGGCGGTGGCAGCGTATGGGTCAGCGCGGAGAAGTTGCCCTTGTGGCAAGCCGTGCATCCGGCGGCCACGATGCATCCCGCCATTGCCGCGCCCGCCGAATACGCCGCGCAGGGCTGGACGCGCGAGGACGCCCTGCGCGAGCTGGTGCGCGGCCGGTTGCTGGGATCGGCGCCGGTCACCGTGGACGCGCTCGCGGCGCCGCTGGGCGTGGCGTGCTCCGACGTGGACGCCGCGCTGCTGCGCCTGCAGGCTGAAGGCTACGTGATCCAGGGCCGCTTCGATCCCGCCGTCGATGCCACGCAGTG
>JAJZGE010000268.1 GCA_021798675.1 Pseudomonadota bacterium
GAACGCGTAGGGGTCGTCCAGCGCGTGCACGCCTTGCGCATCGTGCACGCGCAGGCGGTAGCCGAAGCGGCCTTCCGCGGCAGCCAGCGAGCCGGCAAAGAAGCCATCCGCACCCACCGGCGAGAGCACGCCGCGCGACCGGCCGGAGCTGCGCTCGATCACCTCGACGCGGCGGGCGCCGGGCAGGAAGCAGCGGACGTCCACGCGGCGCGGATCGTCGGCCGCGTGCATGCCGAGCACCGCATGGGGATCGTCATGCTCGCCGCGGCGCAGGCGCTCGGCGTGGTCCGCCAGGGGCGTCGTTCCGCAGCGCAGGCACAGGCTAGACATGCATGTCCGCCGATTGCGCGCCGTGGCGGGGCAGGTAGGCCTCGGCGACGTAGCAGAGCATCATGCGGTGCGTGTTGAAGGCGCTGCCGATCTTGCTGATCGACTGCTGCATCATCCAGATCCAGCGCTGCCGGTGCTCGTAGTAGAGGGGCAACACCACGTGCTCGAGCTTGTCGTAGAGGTGCTCCGCGCTGGCGGCATGCGTGTCGCTGGCATCGCCGCCGATGGCCCAGCCGGTGACGCCCTCGATGCAGCCCTCGATCCACCAGCCGTCCAGCACACTGAGGTTGAGCACGCCGTTGATGGCCGCCTTCATGCCGCTGGTACCGGAGGCTTCCAGCGGCGGTTCCGGCGTGTTGAGCCAGACATCCGCGCCGGCGACCACCACCGGCGCGATGCTGATGTCGTAGTTGGGCAGGAAAGCGATGCGCAATTCCGGGGCGAGCGCGCCGATCGCCTGGTGGATCTGCCGGATCAACTCCTTGGCTGGCGCGTCGTGCGGATGCGCCTTGCCGGCGAACACCAGCTGGAACGGATGCCGGGCATGGATCGCCTTCAGTCGTTCCAGGTCGCTGAACAGCAGGCCGGGGCGCTTGTAGGCGGCCACACGGCGCGCGAAGCCGATGATCGGCAGCTCGGGATCGAGCGTGCTGTTTGCCACCCGCCGGACCAGCGCGACCAGGTCCGACCGCGCGCAGAGGTGCGCCTTCCACACCTCGTCCGGGGGAAGCTGGTCGAAGCGCAGCATGTCCATCGGCAGCTCGCTCCAGTCCGCGGAGTGGCGGTTGAAGAGTTCCGCGAAGGCCGGATGCGTCCAGCTGGGCACATGGATGCCGTTGGTGACGGCGCGGATCTCGTAGTCGGGGAACATGCGCGTGGTGACTTCCGCATGCCGTACCGCGACGCCGTTGATGTAGCCGCTGAGCGCCAGCGCCAGCCGCGTCATGTTGAGGCGGTCGTTGCCCGCCAGCTGGCGCAGCTGGTCCAGCTCGACATAGCCCTGCAGCAGGTGGCCGAACAGCTCGTAGGCAAAGTGGTCGTGGCCGGCCTCGACCGGCGTGTGCGTGGTGAACACGCAGCGCTCGCGCACGCGCGCCACGTCGTAGCGCAGCTGGCAGGGATACACCTGGTCGGACGGCCGCGGATGGCGCCGCAGCAGGTCGAGCGCAAGCAGGGCCGCATGCCCCTCGTTGAGGTGGTAGCGGGCGATCTTGAAACCCAGCGCCGCGACGATGCGCAATCCGCCGATGCCCAGCACGATTTCCTGCTTGAGCCGGTACGAGCTGTCGCCGCCGTAGAGCACGTCGGTGATCGGCCGGTCCTCGGGCTGGTTCTCCGGCAGGTCGGTGTCCAGCAGCAGCACCGGGGCCGATTTGCCGGCGGGATTCCTGAGCACGTACAGCCAGGGGCGCACCCACACCTCGCGACCCTCGATCAGCAGCGCCACCTTGGCGCGTAGCGGCGTGGCGTGGTCCTCCGGCGTCCACGGATCGGGATGGTCGACCTGCCGGCCGTCGGCATCGATGTCCTGGCGCAGGTAGCCGCGGCGGTAGAGCAGGGTGACGAACACCATCGGCAGCGCGAGGTCGGCGCAGGTGCGCGCGGTGTCGCCCGCGAGCACGCCGAGGCCGCCGCTGTAGGTGTGCATCTCCGCGCACAGCGCGATCTCCATAGAGAAGTACGCCACGCTGGTCCGCCCCAGGTAGGGGCCGATGGTGGCCTTCGCGGTCTGTGGCGCGACACCGGCTGCGTTCATGGCGGTTCCGTGTGGGCCCGCGCTGCCTTGGCGCACGGCCGGGTGCCGTGGCACGCGGTGTGTGCGGGAGGCGGCGCGGATGGATCGGAAGGCCACTATCGCGCCGCGTTCGCGGCAAGGCTTGATCCTGATCAACACCGCGCCGGAGTGGCCGCCTAAGGTCGGATCCAATGTGGCCTTACGACGGGTGTGCAATGCGCGCGATCCACGACACGATGTCCACCGTTGCGGCGATGGCCAGGACCACGGCGCCGAAGGTGCTGTTCGTCGCATCGGAAATTTTCCCGCTGGCGAAGACAGGCGGCCTCGCCGATGTCTGCGGTGCGCTGCCGCAGGCGCTGGCGGACCGGGGCGTCGACGTGCGCATGCTGATGCCCGGTTACGCCGAGGCGCTGGATCGCGTCGTGGCCGCGCAGACCATCACCGACCTCGGCGAGCTCCTGCCTGGCGCGCCGGTGCGCATCGTCGGCGGCTGGATGCCCGATTCCGGCCTGCCGGTGTGGCTGGTCGACTGCCCGCCGCTGTATCGCCGCCGCGGCTCGCTGTACCGCGACGCCGATGGCTGCGAATGGCCGGACAACGGCCTGCGCTTCGCCGTGCTGAACCACGCGGCGGCGCGCATCGCGTCGAGCGGCCATGCGGTCGGTTGGTGTCCGGACATCGTGCATGCGCACGACTGGCACGCCGGCCTGCTGCCCCTGTTGCTGCACCGGCGCGGCGGCGAGCGGCCGAAGACCGTGTTCACCGTGCACAACATGGCGTTCCAGGGGTTGTTCCCGCTGGGTGACGCGCCGGCGCTCGGCCTGCCGCCCTACGCCGCCACCCTCGACGGCGCCGAGTTCTACGGCCGCCTGTCGTTCCTCAAGGCCGGCATCCGCTTCGCCGACGTCGTCACCACGGTCAGCCGCAACTACGCCCGCGAGATCGGCACGCCGGAATTCGGCTGCGGCATGGACGGCCTGATCCGCGCGCGCCGCGGCGCCGTGGGCATCATGAACGGCATCGACGAACACGTCTGGAATCCCGCGACCGACACCTGCCTGGCGCAGCGCTATTCGCGCGACAACATGCTCGGCAAGCACGCCTGCAAGGTGGCGCTGCAGCGGCAGCTCGGGCTGGATGCCGATCCGGCGGCGCCGCTGGTCGAATCCGTCTGCCGGCTCACCCACCAGAAGATGGCCGACGTGGTGCTGGCCCGCCTGCCGGAATTGCTGCAGCGGCATCCGCGCATGCAAATGGTGGTGCACGGCTGCGGCGACGTCGCGCTGGAGCAGGGCTTCGCGGCGCTGGCCGCGGCGTTCCCCGGACGCATGGCCGCGCATATCGGCTACGACGAAAGCCTGGCGCACCAGCTGCACGGCGGCGCCGACATCCTGCTGCACGGCGCCCGCTTCGAACCCTGCGGCCTGACCCAGCTGTACGCCATGCGTTACGGCGCGATCCCCGTGGTGCGTCGCGTCGGTGGCCTCGCCGACAGCGTGATGGACGTGGCCGCGGACGGCGGCCATGACGACGGCTTCCTTGGCTTCGTGTTCGATGCGCCCACCGGCGAGGCGCTGGTCGCGGCGATGGATCGTTGCCTGGCGGCCTACCAGGAGGCGCCGCAGACCTGGGTGAGGTTCCGCCGTTCGGCGATGTCCGGCGACTACGGCTGGCGACGCTCGGCGGCCAGGTACGCCAGGGTCTATGCGGGCGTGGCGCCGTCGCTGCAGGGCTGGGGCGATGCGTTCGAAGAACCGCGCGGCGAAGCGCCGGCGCGCGCCGTCTCCTGAGCCCGCGAGGAATCCGTCATGGCCGCAACCGACCCGCACCAGCCAGGCGAGGACAGCCCGGAGCTGAGGCCGCCGCACGCATGGCTGCCCACGCCCATCGACGCCGAGGCGCGTCGTTCGATGGTGGCGCAGGCGGCTTATTTCCGCGCCGAGAAGCGCGGCTTCGCCGCAGGCTGCGCGCTGGACGACTGGCTCGAAGCCGAGCGCGAGATCGCCCGCATGCTCGACGAGTGACTGCGTCGACGCGCATGTATCCCGTCCCGCCACGCATCCTGCCGCCCGGCCTCGAGGCGCTGACCGAGTTGGCGCTCGACCTGCGCTGGACCTGGAACCACACGGTGGACGCGTTGTGGATGCAGGTGGACGCCGGGCTGTGGAACCACACCCACAACCCGTGGGTGGTGCTGCAGGGCGCTCCGCTGCACCGGCTCGAGCAACTGGCCGGCGACCAGGCCTTCGTCGCGCAGCTGCGGGCGGCGTCGGAAGAG
>JAJZGE010000003.1:0-17051 GCA_021798675.1 Pseudomonadota bacterium
CGCCACGCCTCTCGGATCGACTGGCTGGTGTAGCCGCCAGGTCCTGCCATCGGCGTGCCGTCCAGCAACGGGAACAGCTCGCCATCCATGCGCGCGCAGAAATCCGCCTCGTCGTAGCCGCCGCGATCCACCAGCGAACGCGTGGTCAGCGCCAGGATGAAGCCGGCTTGCGACGACGCGCCGGCCGGCAATCCCTCGTGATAGCGCCCCGGATTTGGCGCCGTGTAGTCGCTGATCCAGTCGCCGTAGTCGCGCCGGAGCGCATCGAGGTCGTAGTACCAGTGCGGCCCCAGGGCCAACGCGTCGCCGATGAAGGCACCCATCAGGGCACCCTGGATACGGCTTTTTCTCGAAATGGAAGATGGCGTTTGCGGCATGTCGGAGGGCCTGCGATGCGACGACGGCAAGTCATCGTACGCTTGATTCATCACCGTGCCGCGCAGGTTGCCGTCCCACCGGCCTCGCTGCGCAGTTCCAGCGCCGCGGGATAGCGGCGCCCCGCCCGCGCCGGCAGGAAGCACGGCGCTTCGGCGAAGAACGTTTCGCGTCCGTTGTCGACATGCCAGCCGGGTACGCCGGCCAGCGGCAGGGGCCGCAGCTCCAGCGGATCGCACAGCAGCTGGCCGGCATGGATCGCCCGCACGCTCGCGTGCACGGCCGTCGCCGGCGAGACATCGTGACCTGCCACCACCAGCGCCTTGCCCACCAGCAACTGCGCGGGCGTCAGCGCGTGTTCCAGCAAGGCGTGGCCGAACAACTCGACGCGGATGCGGCCGTCCAGCCAGGCCGCGCGTTCACGCCAGAACAGGCCGTGCCAGTCGTGCGCGTCCCACAGCGGGAGCAGCGCCGGATCGCGCAGCGCCACCACCACCCCGGCTTCGTCGAAGTGGGTGAGCGCGTATTGGGCGCGCGAGCGTTGCCTGGTGCCCATGTGCGCGATCTCAGCCATCTGCCGCGCGTTGAGGGCGCGCTTCAGGGCAGCATGGCGCAGCCAGACCAGCGCGTTGAACAGGTCGTGCCAGTTGCGTTCGCGGGTGGCAATCTCGCCGCGTTCGGCGATGCGCTGTTCGTAGTGCAGGCCATCGGCCAGCAGTGCGCGATCTTGCGCCACGAAGCGTTCGCGCATGCCGGCGGAACGGGCGGCATTGAGCGCGTCGATGCCTGGCCATTCGCGGCCTTCGATCAGGCACGCGAACTCGCGCCACGCCGCCAACGGCATGCATTCGAACACCTGCGGATCGACTGCATCGCGGATCGGTGCCACATAGCGGGTTTTCTTCATGCGCACATCCATGAGCACGCCCTGCGATCGTCTGCCCTTCGACTTTGGCCCTGCGGGCCTGTGCTCAGGGCGAACGATGAAGGCCGGCACAACTTGGTGGGCAATCGGAACACCCGCAGCGACCAGGCTTTCAGATCACCTTGAGCGTCGGGTGCGCCAGGCACGCATGCAGGTCGTGCTCGCTGGCGCCCTCGACCACCACGTCGACGAACTGGCCGGGCTTGAGGCCCTGACCGTCGGCGATCAGCACGGTACCGTCGATCTCCGGCGCGTCGGCGGCGGAGCGCGCAACAGCGCCGTCGGCGTTCGCCTCGTCCACCAGCACCTGCAGGGTGCGGCCGATCTTGCGCTGCAGCTTGGCGGCGGAGATTTCCGCCTGCACCGCCATGAACTGTTCGAGGCGGTCTTCCTTCAGCTCCTCGGACACCGCGCCGGGCAGCTCGTTGGCCTTGGCGCCGTCCACCGGCGAATACGCGAAGGCGCCCACGCGGTCGAGCTCGGCTTCGCGCAGGAAATCCAGCAACTCCTCGAACTCCGCGTCGGTTTCGCCGGGGAAGCCGACGATGAAGGTGCTGCGCAAGGTGAGGTCGGGCACCAGCCTGCGCCAGTTCTTGATGCGCTCCAGCGTCTTGTCGATGTTGCCCGGGCGCTTCATCAATTTGAGGATGCGCGGGCTGGCATGCTGGAACGGAATGTCGAGGTAGGGAAGGATCTTCCCCTCCGCCATCAGCGGCATCACCTCGTCCACGTGCGGGTAGGGGTAGACGTAGTGCAGGCGCGTCCACACACCGAGCTCGGACAAGCCTTCGCACAATTCGGTCATGCGCGTGCGGTATGCCCTGCCGCGCCATGCACGCTCGGCGTACTTGAGGTCCACGCCGTAGGCGCTGGTGTCCTGCGAGATCACCAGCAGCTCCTTCACGCCGCCCTTGACCAGCTTCTCGGCCTCCAGCAGCACTTCGTCGACCGGGCGCGAAACCAGGTCGCCGCGCATCGAAGGGATGATGCAGAAGCTGCAGCGGTGGTTGCAGCCTTCGGAAATCTTCAGGTAGGCATAGTGCTTGGGCGTGAGCTTGATGCCCGTGTCCGGCACGATGTCCAGGAACTTGTTGCGCCTGGGCGGCAACACCTCGTGCACCGCATGCATCACGCTGGCGTAGTCCTGCGGGCCGCTGATCGAGAGCACGTCCGGGTAGGCCTCGCGGATCAGCTCGGCGCGCTTGCCGAGGCAGCCGGTGACGATCACCTTGCCGTTCTCGTTGAGCGCCGTGCCGATCGAGTCCAGTGACTCCTGCACCGCGGCGTCGATGAAGCCGCAGGTGTTCACCACCACCGCGTCGGCCTCGCCGTAGCTGGGCACGATCTGGTACCCCTCGACCTTGAGCTGGGTGAGGATGCGCTCGGAATCCACCAGCGCCTTGGGGCAGCCGAGGCTGACGAAACCGATTTTCTGCGAAGCCTGCGACATGGCGGCGGCGACCGTGGGCAATGGGGAAACGGCGAATTATACGGCGATGTGCCTTCACCATACGCTGCCGCGCGCGCCGGCTAGAATCCTTGCAACACCGTCCGGGAAACAACCGTCATGGGCCAGCACATCAACATCCCCACCTCGCGCACGCAGTGCATCGGCGCCTATCTCGCCCAGCCCGAGGGAAAACCCAGGGGCGGCATCGTGGTGGTGCAGGAGATCTTCGGCGTCACCGCACACATCCGCAGCGTGGCCGACCGCTTCGCCGCAGCCGGCTTTACCGCCATCGCACCGGCCTTCTTCGACCACCTGGAGTCCTGGCTGGAGCTGGATTACGACGAGACGGGCATGGCGCGCGGCAAGGCACTGGTGTCCGAGCTGGGACTGGATCGACCGCTGGAAGACGTGGCCAGCGCCGCCGAGGCGATCGCCTCTGCCGGCAAGGTGGGCGTGGTGGGCTACTGCTGGGGCGGTACGGTGGCCCTGCTCGCGGCGCTGCGGCTGGGCCTGCCCGCGGCGAGCTATTACGGTGCGCGCAACGTGCCTTTCCTCGGCGAGAAGCCGAAGGCGCCGGTGATGTTCCATTTCGGCGAGCATGATTCCTCGATTCCGCCGGAGGCGGTGGCGCGGCATCGCGAGCTGCTGCCGCAGATGGAGGTGTTCACCTATCCCGATGCGGGCCACGCGTTCAACCGCGACGTGCCGGGCGACACGCACTACCACGAGGCCAGCGCCAGGCTGGCGTGGGACCGCACGCTGACGTTCTTCGACAAGCACCTGGCCGGCGCATGAGCGAGGCCGGCTTCACGCTCGATCCGCGGCTCGCCGCAGACTCCCGCCATGTCGCCATGCTGCCGCTGTGCGAGCTGCGGCTGATGGACGACACGCGGTTCCCATGGCTGCTGCTGGTGCCGCGCCGTGCCGGCCTGGCGGAGGTAACCGACCTCACCGGGGACGAGCAGCAGCAACTCTGGCGCGAGGCGAACCAGGCCAGCGCCGCACTGCGTGCCGTGGCACCCTGCGACAAGCTCAACCTCGGCGCGCTGGGCAACATCGTGCGCCAGTTGCACCTGCACGTGGTGGCGCGCATCGAGGGCGACGCCGCCTGGCCCGGCCCGGTGTGGGGCAGCGGCAACGCCGTGCCGTACGATGCCGAGGCGCTGGCCGCACGACTGGCAGCCTTGCGACACGCGCTGGGTTGAGCCAGCTGGCACCGAACTCGCTGCCCCGACCTCCCGAAAGCATAAGGCCCACGGATCGCTCCGCGGGCCTTGTGCCGACTTGCCACCGGATCAGCGCTACTGCTGCGCGGCCTGCTCCATGTTGTCGCAACCGGCGGCGGTCTTGCTGCAATCCTCGACGTTGCTGCCCTTGGCCGGGGCATGGTAGTCCTGCAGCTGGCGCGCCTTGGTGTTGATCGCGTTGATCTCGGTGAGCTCGCCGCCCTTGTCGTAATACACCGCGAAGCCGTAGTCGATGGACATGCGCGCCAGGTACTGCAGGTGCATCTTGCGGATCTTGGAATCGTCGCTGGGCAGCAGCAGCACGGTCCTGGGCAGCTTGCCGATGTCCTTGAGGTAGGCGAAGTGGCTACCCGTGTCCACCGCCGACAGCACTGCGCCGTCGACCAGGAACTGGCCTCCCTTGTAGGCCTCGATGGTGGTGTCGAACTTGCCTTTCCACTGCGCCGCCTGCGCCTGTTCCTTCACGCTGTTCCTGTGGCAGCCGGCGAGTACGAGCGTGCTGCCCAGCGCCAGCGCGACGGCGAAGCGGGCCAGCAGGGTGGAAAAACGGATCATCGGAATCTCCTGCAAAAAACGGTCGAGATGGCTTGGCGAGTGTAGCGCCGGGCCGCGCGCTTGGCGGCCCGCAGGCACCGGTGGTTCAGGTACGCGGCAGGGTCACACCCTGCTGCCCCTGGTACTTGCCGCCGCGGTCGCGGTAGCTGGTTTCGCAGGGTTCGTCGGATTCGAAGAACAGCATCTGCGCCACGCCCTCGTTGGCGTAGATCTTCGCCGGCAGCGGCGTGGTGTTCGAGAACTCCAGCGTCACATGCCCCTCCCACTCCGGCTCCAGCGGCGTCACGTTGACGATGATGCCGCAGCGCGCGTAGGTGCTCTTGCCCAGGCACACCACCAGCACGTCGCGCGGGATGCGGAAGTATTCGACGGTGCGCGCCAGCGCAAAGGAATTCGGCGGGATGATGCACACGTCCGCCTCGACGTCGACGAAGCTGGTCGGATCGAACGCCTTCGGGTCGACGATGGTGGAGTTGATGTTGGTGAAGATCTTGAACTCACGCGCGCAGCGCACGTCGTAGCCGTAGCTGGAGGTGCCGTAGGACACGATGCGCCCGTCACCGTTCTGCTTGACCTGGCCCGGCTCGAACGGCTCGATCATGCCGTGGCCCTCGGCCATGCGACGGATCCACTTGTCGGACTTGATGCTCACATGCGCCCCGCAGACGTGTCTGGCGCCCGACCGGGTCGGGCGAAACGACAAAAATACATGGTCAGGGCGGCAAGGCGCCAGCGCAGCGGCGACTCAGCCCAGTTGCGACGCCAGGCAGTCCAGCGCCGCGTGCAGTTCGGCACGGCGTTCCGCGCTGGCCAGCACCTGCTCCACCGTGCATCCTGCGCCCGGCAGGGCCACCGGCATGGGCTGCGTGCTCAGCAGCTGCGCCGCCATGGTGCGCAGGATCTCGGCCAGCGCCTCCTGCGCGTGGCTCGAGCCGCGCGCCGAGGCATTGAGCAGCAGCATCGGCTTGCCGGGAAACTCCAGGCTTCCCACCAGCCAGTCCAGCAGGTTCTTGAACGCACCCGGCACGCCATGCGCGTATTCCGGGCAGGCGACCAGCAAGGCATCGGCCTGGCCCACCGCCTCGCGCAGCGCCAGCACGGCAGCGGGCAAGGGATCACGTTCGTCGTCGGGATTGAACAGCGGCAACGCGGCGAGACCGTCGTACATCGCCAGTTGCAGCGACGCCGGCGCCAGTTGCCGTGCAGCCTCCAGCGCGGCACGGTTGGACGAGACCCGGCGCAGGCTGCCGCACAGGCACAGCACGCGCCGTGGCGCGCTCATGCTTGAGAACCCGTTCGGAGGCGTAGCGGGCGGACGCAGGGCGGGCGTGGGCGACGCGCAGAGACGGGGGTGCATGGGTCAATACATGAGGATTTCGGGCATCGACCGCGCCCGCCCGGGGTTCGCGCAGCAGCTTCCGGACGCACCCTCACGGGGCGCCCTGCACCACGATCTTTCCCAGCCCCAGCGACTTGTTGCGCGGCTGGCGCGACAGGCGGCCGGCGGCGTTGCGGGCGATCTCGCGGTAGCGCGCCGCGAGATCGGAGTCCGGCATCGCCACCACGGTGGGCGTGCCGCCGTCGGCCTGCTCGCGGATACGGATGTCCAGCGGCAGCGAGCCGAGGTACGGCACGCCGTACTGCTGTGCCATGCGCACGCCGCCGCCCTCGCCGAAGATGTGTTCCTCGTGGCCGCAGTTGGAACAGACGTGGGTGGCCATGTTCTCGACGATGCCGAGTACCGGCACCTCGACCTTCTCGAACATCTTCAGCGCCTTGCGCGCATCCAGCAGGGCGATGTCCTGCGGCGTGGTGACGATCACCGCACCGGCCACCGGCACCTTCTGCGACAGCGTGAGCTGGATGTCGCCGGTGCCGGGCGGCAGGTCGATGACCAGGTAATCCAGCATGTCCCAGCGCGAGTCGTTGAGCAGTTGCATCATGGCCTGGGTCACCATCGGGCCACGCCAGATCATCGGCGTCTCCTCGTCGACGAGGAAGCCGATCGACATCGCCTGCAGGCCGTGCGCCTGCATCGGCGTGATGCTCTTGCCGTCGGGCGACTCCGGCTTGCCGCTGATGCCGAGCATGCGCGGCTGGCTGGGGCCGTAGATGTCCGCGTCGAGTACGCCCACCCTGGCGCCTTCGGCCCTGAGCGCCAGCGCGAGGTTGACCGCCACCGTGGACTTGCCCACGCCGCCCTTGCCCGAGGCCACCACGATGATGTTCTTCACGTTGGGCTGCGGCGCCAGCGTGCCCTGCACCTTGTGCGACTGGATGCGGCTGGTGACCGAGACCGCCGCCGATTCGATCGCCGGATTGGCCTCCAGCGCCTGCCTGGCCCGCGTGGCCAGCGCCTCGGCGGCCCTGGCGGCGGGATAGCCCAGCTGCAGGTCCACCGACACCCGCGCACCATCCACGCCGACCGCGCGCACGGCCTCGGCCAGCGGGGCACCGGTGTGGGAGTCGGTCAGTTCGCCAAGCAGGTGGCGGACCAGGGCTTCGTTCGCCTGCGTCATGTCGGATCGGGCTTCGCTGCGGGTGGGGACAGCACATTATGCCAGCCGCCACCGCGAACCCGGCTGATGCAGGTCAGCATGGCGCGATGCAGCTTGACGGCCCCGCCACGCACCGGCACGCTCGAACCATACCGTCACGCATGGGATCTCGTCATGAAGCACGTCGTTCGCCTCGCCCTCGCCCTCGGCCTGCTGCTGGGCGCCGGCGCCGTGTCTGCCAGCGACACCAGTACGCCGGTCGGCACCTGGAAGCAGGTGGACGACGTCACCGGCAAGGTGAAGTCCATCATCCAGATCAGCGAGACCAACGGCGAACTGCAGGGCAAGGTGACGCAGCTGCTGAACCGCAGCCCCGAGGACATCGCGCGCGACGGCCAGGAGCCGAAGTGCGTGAAGTGCGACGGTGCGCGCAAAGACCAGCCCATCGTGGGCATGACCATCATGTGGGGCGTCCGCAAGGATGGCGACGTCTGGGACGGCGGCAGGATCCTCGACCCCAAGAGCGGCAGGATCTACAAGGTGAAGCTCACGCTGGAGGACGGCGGGCAGAAGCTCGACGTGCACGGCTACATCGGCTTCGCCCTGCTTGGCCGCAGCCAGACCTGGGAACGGCAGCCGTAGGCGCGGCTGCCAAGGCCCAAACAAACAGCGCGGGCCATCGGCCCGCGCTGTTTTTTATGCCGATACCAGCCCGTGTGAAGCCAGCCACTCGCGCAGCCCCTCCGGGCCACGGAACCACCACGCCCGCATGCCCAGCGCCTCCGCCGCGTCGACGTTGCGCCGCGCGTCGTCGATGTAGACCGCCCGCCCCGGCTCGATCGCGTAGCGCTCGAACAGCCGCTGGTAAATGCGCGGATCCGGCTTGATCAGCCGTTCCTCGCCCGAAACCACGATGCCCTCGAACCAGTGCAGGAAACCGAACCTTTCGATCTCCTTCGCGAGCGGGAAGGTTTCGTGCGACCAGTTGGTCAAGGCATACAGGCGTACGCCGCGACGCTTCAATTCGGCGAGCAGGTCGACGCTGCCCTGGATCGCGCCGCCCAGCATCTCCCGCCAGCCGTCGCGATAGGCTGCGATCAGCCCGGCATGCTGGGGAAACTGCGCACTGAGGCTGTCCACCGCCTCGCGCCACGGGCGGCCTGCATCCTGCTGTTCGTTCCATGCACCGGTGCAGACTCCGGCCAGGAAGCGCTCCATCGCCGCCTCGTCGTCGAACAGCCGGCGGTAGAGGTAGCGCGGATTCCAGTCGATCAGTACGCCGCCGAGGTCGAAGACCACGGTATCGATCGTGTCGTGCTTCGCACCCATCGTCACCCGCCGCTGCATCCAGACAGCGGTCAATGTAAACAATCGCGCCCGCGGCGTCAGCGGCTTCGCGCCAGCCGGCCGGCGAAGCTCCGGGCACGCTGCCGCCGTTCGCCGGAGTAGGCGGGCGAGTGCGCATGCCATAATCGCCAGCCCATCCGCCTGCACGAGACGCCATGAGCCGCCGCCTGCTCGTCACCAACGCCCTGCCCTACGCCAACGGCCCGCTGCACATGGGCCACCTGCTGGGCTACATCCAGGCCGACATCTGGGTGCGGGCGCAGCGAATGATGGGCAACCAGGTGGCCTATGTCTGCGCCGACGACGCGCACGGCACGCCGATCATGCTGGCTGCCGAAAAGGCCGGACTGGCGCCCGAGGTGTACATCGAAGGCATCCGCCAGGGCCATGAGGCGGATTTCGCCGCCTTCGGCGTGGCCTTCGACCACTACCACTCCACGCACTCGGACGAGAACCGCGCGCTGGCGTCGCTGATCTACACCCGGCTGCGCGACGGTGGCTTCATTGCCCGCCGCGACATCCAGCAGCTGTTCGATCTCGAAAAGCAGATGTTCCTGCCGGACCGCTATATCAAGGGCACCTGTCCGAAGTGCGGCACGCCGGACCAGTACGGCGACAACTGCGAGAACTGCGGCGCCACCTACGCGCCCACCGACCTGATCAACCCGTATTCGGTGATGTCGGGCGCCACGCCGGTGCTGAAGGATTCGGAGCACTACTTTTTCGAGCTGGGCAAGTTCGAGGCGCTGCTGCGCGACTGGTTCGCCGGCAGATATTCCCATGGCAAGCCGGTGGCGAACGCAGGCGTGGCGGCCAAGCTGCGCGAGTGGCTGGACGGCGGCCTGAAGGACTGGGACATCTCGCGCGACGCGCCCTACTTCGGCTTCCCCATCCCCGACGCGCCGGGCAAGTTCTTCTACGTGTGGCTGGACGCGCCAGTGGGCTACCTCGCCAGCTTCAAGGCGCTGTGCGACCGCACCGGCCTGACGTTCGGCGACTACCTCGATGCCGACAGCAGCGCCGAGATGCACCACTTCATCGGCAAGGACATCATCAACTTCCACGGCCTGTTCTGGCCGGCGATGCTGCATGGCGCCGGCTTCCGCACGCCCACCGCGCTGCACGTCAACGGCTACCTGACGGTGAACGGCGCGAAGATGTCCAAGTCGCGCGGCACCTTCATCCAGGCGCGCACCTACCTCGACAGCGGCCTGAATCCCGAGTACCTGCGCTACTACTTCGCCAGCCTGCTCAACGACACGCCGGTGGACGTGGACCTCGATCTCAAGGCCTTCGAGGAGCGCGTCAACTCGCACCTGGTCGGCAAGTGGGTGAACATCGCCAGCCGCACTGCGGGCTTCGTGCACAAGCTTTTCAATGGCAAGCTGGCAGACAGATTCGATGAACAGGGCGACAAACTGTGGGGCCACCTGCTCAGCTACCACAAAAATACGCCCTACCGATACGAAGATGGCTCCTTCTCGGAACTGACCCGTACCTTTGTCGAGATGGCTGACTTGATCAACGCCTACATCGCGGAAAAAGCGCCATGGGTCATGGCCAAAGATGAAGGCCAATACGAACAACTACATCGGGTCTGCACATTTGCGCTAAGCGCCTTCCGACTGCTTGCCGGCATGCTCAAGCCCATCGTACCCGCCACCGTGACCGCGGCAGAACGATTCCTCGCCGCGCCGATCACCGGTTTCGACGACGCTACTCGCAAACTGCACGGCCATACCATCAATGCCTTCGAGCCGCTGCTCGCGCGCCTCGACTCCAAGCTGGTCGAAGCGATGGTCGAGGCCTCCAAGGAATCGTTGGGCGCGCCAGCGCCTTCCGCCGAACCTGCCAAGAAGAAATCCGTGAACGACACCGCCAAGCCTGCCGCACCTGCATCCACCGACGCGCCCGCCACCGTCGGCATCGACGACTTCGCCAGGCTCGACCTGCGCGTGGGCAAGGTACTGGCCTGCGAATTCGTGGAAGGCTCGGACAAGCTGCTGCGCTTCGAGCTGGATGCCGGCGTGCTGGGCACTCGGCAGATCTTCTCCGGCATACGCGCCGCCTATGGCGAGCCGGAGAAGCTGGTCGGCCGCAACGTGGTGTTCATCGCCAACCTCGCGCCACGCAAGATGCGCTTCGGCCTGTCCGAGGGCATGATCCTCTCCGCCGGCGACGGCGGCAGCGACCTGTTCCTGCTCGACGCCGACCAGGGCGCCAAGCCTGGCGCCACAGTGCGCTGAGCCCGGCTCGATCTCCCCACCGGGGAGAGGGCTAGGGTGAGGGGACACACTCGCCGTGACACAGCAACTCGCCGATCGTATCGACGCCCTGTTGCCGCAAACGCAATGCGAGCAATGCGGTTACCACGGCTGCCGGCCCTACGCGGAAGCGATCGCGCGCGGCGAAGCGGCGATCAACCAGTGCCCGCCCGGCGGCGCAGCCGGCATCGCCAAGCTGGCGGCACTGCTGGATCGCCCGATCCTGCCACTAGCCCCGGAACACGGCGTCGAAAAGCCGCGCATGCTGGCACGGGTGGTCGAGGACGAATGCATCGGCTGCACCAAGTGCATCCAGGCCTGCCCGGTGGACGCCATCGTGGGCGCGGCCAAGCTAATGCACACCGTGCTCGCCGACGACTGCACCGGCTGCGAACTGTGCGTGCCGGCCTGCCCGGTCGATTGCATCGTGCTGGAGCCGATGCCGGCCGAGCAGCTGGACCAGGCGCATGCCAACGCGGCGCGCGAGCATTTCCGCCGGCGCGAGGCACGGCTGGCGCGCGAAGCCGCCGAGCGCGAGGCGGAGCTGGCTGCGCGCAAGACGGCGGTGGACGCCGCCGCCGCGGCCAACCCGGTACTGGCCGCACTGGCGCGCGCGCGCGCGAAACAGGACAAGAGACCATGAAACGCGCCGACGTCGTCGAGCTGTTCACCCGCCTGCGTGAGCTGAACCCGCAGCCCACCACCGAACTCGCCTACACCACGCCGTTCGAGCTGCTGGTGGCCGTGGTGCTGTCCGCCCAGGCCACCGACGTGGGCGTGAACAAGGCCACGCGCAAGCTCTACCCGGTGGCGAACACGCCGCAGGCGATCCTCGCGCTGGGCGAGGAAGGGCTGAAGAAGTACATCAGCACGATCGGCCTGTTCAACGCCAAGGCGAAGAACGTGATCGCGCTTTGCAGCCTGCTGGTCGAACAGCACGGCGGCGAGGTGCCGCGCACGCGGGCGGCGCTGGAGGCGCTGCCCGGCGTGGGCCGCAAGACCGCCAACGTGGTGCTGAACACCGCGTTCGGCGAGCCCACCATCGCAGTGGATACGCACATCTTCCGCGTGGCCAACCGCACCGGCCTCGCCCCCGGCAAGGACGTGCGCGCGGTGGAGGACAAGCTGGAAAAGGTGGTGCCCGCCGAGTTCAAGCAGGACGCCCACCACTGGCTGATCCTGCACGGTCGCTACGTGTGCAAGGCGCGCAAGCCGGATTGTCCGAATTGCGTGATCCGCGACCTCTGCCGTTACAGGGACAAGACGCCGGCATCGTGAACCAGCGGCCGGCAGCCACGGCGCGAGCGACCTGAGCGGCCGCCGGCTCTCACGCCTGCGCGGCTGCGCAAAAGCAAACGGCGGGCATCATGCCCGCCGTTTTCCGTCCCTGGGTCGAACTCCCTTACGATAGACGTTTCCACACCGCCTGACGCCGCCGGGCACCTGCCCCTTCCCGGGGCATCGCTTGATCCCGCGCTTGCGGCGGCCGTCCTGCTTAGAACTTGTAGTCGATCATTACGCGGTTGTAGGTGAACGAACCGTTGCCCGGGTTCAGGCCGTTCGCGCCGCCGCTCGAGCGCTCCCAGCGGTTGCGCAGCGACAGGCCCTTGAGCACGCCGTCCAGGCTGTAGGTCAGGTCCACGTAGACGTCGTGGCTGCTGCCGCGAAGCACGGTGGTGTACTTGGCGTAGGCCACCATCACGTTCAACTTGTCGTTGAACAGGTTGTAGGTCAGCTTGGTCTTCCATGCATGGCCAGGGCCCTGCTCCACCATGCCGCGGATCATCGAGGTGGTGTACAGCGGGTCGGTGGCGTAGGCATCGGTGTAGGGCGAAATGATCGCGCCGTCGCCGACCGCGCCCGACTGCTGGCTGATCTTGTTGTAGGCCACTTCGAACTTGCCGTGCGGGATGTTGACGCCGACGTCGGTGCCCCACGCGCGGCTCTTCACCCGGTTGCCCGGCATGCCGAGCAGCTTCACGCTGTTCTGCACCAGGTACGAGCTCGAACCCGCGCTTTCATCCAGGTACTGGCCGGAGATGAAGGGATCGAAGCCGGTGCCGGTCTTGAAGGTATAGGTGCCGTCGACGTAACCCATGCGGGCGAAGTCGATGAAGTCGTAGTACCACGCCTGGCCCTTGAAGCCGCCGTTACCGTACAGGGCACCGGCCGCCCAGGTGCCGCGGGCCGAACGAGCGCTGCTCGGCAGGCCGCCGATGCCGCCGTAGGACGAGTCGCCGGCGTAGGTGGCCGGATAGTAGAGGTTGTCGAAGTGGAAGGAGTCCGAGGTGCGGCTCTTCCAGCCGAAGCTGCGCACGCCGACGAGGTCCCAGCCCTTGGCCGGCTTGAAGTCGACCAAGGCCGCCTGGTACGCGGCAGGCATCACGCGCGAGTCGCTCGAGCCCATCCAGGGCGTGTTGAGGTACTGCTGACCGACGCGCACCAGCGTATTGCTGGCCTTGTACTGCACGTAGGCCTGGCTCAGCGCGCTGACCGAATTGTTCGGCCCCATCAGGGTGGTGTCGATCTTGGCGGGGTTGGAATCCTGCGTGCCGAACGCATTGGCGCTGACCAGCGAGGCGCCCAGGCTGAACCCGCCGCCGAAGTCGCCGGTCTGCGCGTTCAGCAGCAGCGCGCCGGACAGGGCGTGCGCATCCGGCACCGAGGCCGTCGAGTACATGCGGTCGAAGTTGTAGAGACGCAGCTCACCGTCGACGTGGCCCTGGGTGAAGATGTTGCCGGACGTGTCAGCATGAGCGCTGAAGCTGGCGTAGCCGAGCGCAAGGCCCACGGCAGCGACGATCAAGGTATTACGCATGAGGCTGTGCTCCGCAATCGAGGGTTTGGACTAGCCGGTGCCTACAGCGGATTCGCCGCATGCCCCGGATTGTTGGAAAATCGTTGGAATACGGTAAGGATGAGCGTCGCTTGTTACAGTCGCGCACCAATTTCGTGACAGAAAAGTGACACCCTCCGGACAGGACACTCCGGACGCGCCTCCCACCCGGCACCGGCCCCATACCCCGTGCGGCCGCGGCGGGCCTGATTGCGCGCAAGCAGGACGGGGCATGCGGGGAAAGCGCCCCAGTATCCGGTGCCGGGGAATGCGGAGCCGGCACCCCACCCGAACCCGGCGATGGACGCGCGAACCCGGGCAGGCAGGCTCGACGCTGCCGCTCGCCCGCGCGAACTGCAAAAGCGATTCAAACGCTATCATGGGCGGGTGCCCCCTTCCTCACTCTCTTCCTCAACCCTGCTTTCCCAGCGGTTCCGCGGCTTCCTGCCGGTAATCGTGGACGTCGAGACCGGCGGCTTCGATGCCGAGCACGACGCGCTGCTGGAGATCGCCGCGATCACCGTCGGCATGGACGCGGATGGCTTCCTGTACTCGCAGGCCACGGCGCACGCGCACGTGGAGCCCTTCCCCGGCGCACGCATCGACCCGCGCGCACTGGAGATCACCGGCATCGACCCGGACAGCCCGCTGCGCGGCGCCCTTGACGAGCGTGCCGCGCTGGAACACATCTTCCATGGGGTGCGCGCTGCCGTGCGCGAAAGCGGCTGCCAGCGAGCGATCCTGGTCGGCCACAACGCCGCGTTCGACCTGGGTTTTCTCAATGCCGCGGTTCGTCGCACCGGACACAAGCGCAACCCGTTCCATCCCTTCAGCTGCTTCGACACGGCCACGCTCGGCGGCCTCGCCTACGGCCAGACGGTGCTGAGCAAGGCGGTGCTGGCCGCCGGCCATGATTTCGACGCCCAGCAGGCGCATTCGGCGGTATACGATGCGGAACGGACCGCCCAGCTGTTCTGCGGCATCGTCAATCGCTGGCGTTCGCTGGAAGGCCTCGAGCGTCGAAATGGCGACTGATCCGCACGCCCTGGCGTTTCCACAGGCGGGAAGCACCCGCAAACAGACCTGTCCGGCCTGAAACGAAGCTGTCACATCCGACTGGAAGAATGCCCTCGGCTTATCGAGCCGTCACCTCTTCGAACCCAACGGGAATCTAGACATGACCATGCGTGTTGCCAAGCGTCGTATCAGCAAGCGGGGGGTGGTCATTGCCGCCGCGGCGATGATCGCCATCGCCGGCCCGGCCTTCGCCGCCACGACCAACCTGGTGGAGACGGGCTCGAGCCTGCTCTACCCGCTCTTCAACCTGTGGGTGCCTGCCTACACCCAGAGCCATCCGGACGTGCGCATCAATACCGCTTCCACCGGTAGCGGCACTGGCATCGCGCAGTCGATCGAGGGCATCGCCCAGTTCGGCGCCTCGGACGCCTACCTCAGCGACATGCAGATGAAGAAGAACCCGGGGATGCTGAACATCCCGGTGGCCATCTCGTCGCAGATGATCAACTACAACGTGCCGGGCCTGAACGACAAGAACCTCAAGCTCGACGGCCCGGTCATCGCCGGCATGTACGACGGCCAGGTCCGCTACTGGGACGACGCGCAGATCAAGGCGCTGAACCCCGGCCTGCCCTTGCCGCATAAGGAGATCGTGCCGATCCACCGCGCCGACGGCAGCGGCGACACCTTCATGTTCAGCCAGTTCCTGAGCTTCAGCGACAAGGCCTGGCAGACCAAGACCGGCTACGGTACCTCGGTGAGCTGGCCGTCGGTGCCCAGCGCCATCGGTGCCACCGGTAACCCGGGCATGGTCACCGCGATGAAGAACAGCCCGTACTCGATCGCCTACGTCGGCGTCAGCTTCAAGAGCGAGACCGACAAGGCCGGCTTCGGCGAAGCGCTGCTGAAGAACCGCGCCGGCAACTTCGTCAAGCTGGACGAGAAGACCGTGCCGGCCGCCGCCGCCGCGATGGTGCCGAAGACCCCGAAGGACGAGCGCATCAGCATGATCTTCGCGCCGGGCGCCAACTCCTACCCGATCATCAACTATGAGTACGTGATCGTGAAGAACAAGCAGGCGTCGCCGGAGACCGCCAAGGTCATGCGCGACTTCCTGACCTGGGCGGTGAGCGAGAAGGGTGGCAACTCGATGTCCTACCTCAAGCAGGTCAACTTCCTGCCGCTGCCGGCGTCGGCCCGTGCGCTGACCATGAAGCAGATCGCCGAGATCCAGTAATCCCGGCTCAGGCTGGCCAAGACTCCTGCCGCCGTCGCCCTCGTGGCGCGGCGGCAGGCGTGCCTCCCGGTACCGGAGTTCATTCCGAGAGGTCCAGGATGCGGCATCGGCCCATTCGCCGCGATGCCCCTATAATGCGGCGCTCGCACCCTTCTTCCTGGATGCCCCTGACATGCGACATGCCGGCGGACCTTTTCGCATCTTCGTGGCCCTGTTTGCCGCGGTGATCCCGCTTTCGATCGGTGCGCTGATCGCCTTCCTGTTCTACAACGCCTGGCCGGCGATCCACTTCAACGGCTGGCGGTTCCTGACCGAGAGTTCCTGGAACCTCGGCAACCAGTACGGCGACGCCGTCACCGTGCGCGGCGCCGAGGTGATGCCCGGGGCCTCGTTCGGCATCCTGTTCCTTATCGTCGGCACCCTGGCCAGCTCGCTGATCGCCCTGCTGCTGGCGGTCCCGATCGGTCTGGGCGCCGCCGTGTTCCTTGCCGAGGCGGTACCCGCCCGGCTGCGCCAGCCCGCCTCGATGCTGGTCGAACTGCTGGCCTCGGTGCCCAGCGTGGTGTTCGGCCTGTGGGGCTACGTGGTGCTGATCCCGTTCGCCTCCAAGCACGTCTACCCGGTGCTGGCCAAGGTGCTCGGCTTCATTCCGTTCTTCGCCCCGCCCACCCGCGACGGCTACGGCCTGCTCACCGCAAGCATCGTGCTGGCGCTAATGGTGGTGCCGCTGATCACTGCCAACATGCGCGAGGCGATCATGACCACGCCCCGCGCACTGCGCGAGGCCGGCCTCGCCACCGGTGCCACCCGCTTCGAAGTGATGCGCCACATCGTGCTGCCGCGCCTGCGGCTGCCGTTGGTCGGCGTCAGCACCCTCGCGCTGGGCCGTGCGCTGGGCGAGACGATGGCGGTGCTGATGGTCAGCGGCAACGCCATCAACATCCTTCCCCACCGCATCTACAGCTCGATCTCGACGATGGCCGCCTTCATGGTCTCGCAGCTCGACAGCGCGCTGCAGGATCCCTCGGGCATGGCCGTCAACAGCATCACCGAGATCGGCCTGATCCTCCTGCTGATCTCGATGCTGGTGAACGGTGTCGCGCGCCTGCTGGTTTCCAGGATATCCACGCTGTGAGTACCTCCACCCCCGCCATCGCCATGCCCCAGGAGCGCAGGACCGACGCCGCGCTGTACCGTCGCCGCCGCCTGGTCAACCTGCTCGGCTGGACCCTGTTCGGGCTGTTCTTCGCGCTGCTGGCATTCGCCCTGCTCGACATCGTCGGCACCGTGCTCGAGCGCG